>NZ_JBFIGP010000017.1:0-28052 GCF_041602235.1 Paraconexibacter sp. | reverse complement strand
TGGGACGGGACCTACTACATCGCGATGGAGCACCTCGACGGCCGCGCGCTGAAGCAGGTCGTCAGCGACGAGGGGCCGCTGGATCCGGCGCACGCCGTGGATCTCGTCATCCAGATCCTGCGCGCGGCCAAGTTCGCGCACAAGCGCGGGGTCATCCACCGCGACCTCAAGCCGCACAACGTGATCGTCGACGCGGAGTCGCGCGCGAAGGTCACCGACTTCGGGATCGCGCTGGCCGGGGCGTCGGACATGACGCAGACCGGCTCGATCATGGGCACCGCCCAGTACCTGTCGCCCGAGCAGGCCCAGGGACAGCCGGTGACCGGGCAGTCCGATCTGTACGCGATCGGCGTCATCCTCTTCGAGCTGCTGACCGGACGGATCCCGTTCGACGGCGACAGCGCGGTGACCATCGCGCTCAAGCAGGTGCAGGAGACGCCGCCGCCCCCGTCCACGTTCAATCCCGCGGTTCCGCCGGACCTCGACGCGGTCGTGCTCCACGCGCTCGCGAAGGATCCCGCCCACCGGTTCCCCGACGCCGACGCGTTCATCGCTGCGCTCGAGGACGTCGCCTCCCGCCTGCCCGCCCAGGGCACGCACACGGGGTCCACCGGGGTGAGCTCGGTGGCCGCGGCCGGCGCGATGGCCGGGTACGCGGTCGCCGATCAGCAGCACACCCAGGTCTCCGGCAGCCTGCCGGCGGTGACCGGGTACGAGGCGTACGGATACCCGCCCGCCGGGACGCCGCCCGAGGGCCCCGCCGGCGACGACGACGGCCGCAGGTGGTGGATCGCCCTGCTGGTGGGGGTCCTGGTCGCCGCGGCGATCGTGGGCGTCCTGCTGCTCAGCGGCGGGAACAAGCTCACCGTGCCGGATGTCCGGGGCGCCGACGAGGCCAGCGCGCAGCAGCGCCTGCGCACCGACGGCTTCTCGACCGACGTCGTGCGCAAGATCGATCCGACCGCCCCCAAGGGCCAGGTGATCGGCCAGATCCCCAGCCCGGGCACGAAGCTCGAGAAGAACGGCACGGTCACGCTGACGGTCAGCGACGGCCCCGGCACCGCACGGGTCCCGGACGTCACCGGTCAGGGGCGGGCGGCCGCCACCAAGCGCCTGAAGGAGGCCGGATTCCTGGTCCGGGAGCGTGAGGAGTTCTCGACCGAGGTCACGGAGAACCGCGTCATCTCGACGCTGCCCGCGGCCGGCGAGTCGCTCGAGAAGGGCGCCACCGTGACGATCGTCGTGTCCACCGGGACCGAGCGCGTCAAGGTGCCGTCGGTCGTCGGTCAGGCCAAGGACGAGGCGACCGCGACGTTGGAGGACGCCGGGTTCGAGGTGACGGCGCGCGAGCAGGAGAGCGCCGACAAGGACCCCGGGACCGTGCTCGCCCAGGACCCCAAGGGCGACAGCAGCGCGCCGAAGGGATCCCGCGTCACCATCACCGTGGCCAAGGAGCCCGAGACGGTCGACGTCCCCAACGTGGTCGGCAAGTCGACGGCCGACGCCGTGGCGACGCTCTCGGCCGCCGGGTTCGCGGTCGTCCAGCAGACACGGTCCGTCGACGGACCCGCGCAGGACGACGTGGTGCTGGCTCAGAGCCCGCGTTCGGGCACCCTCGAGAAGGGCCAGAAGGTGACGATCACGGTCGGCAAGTTCAGCCCCGACCTCGATCCGGACCCGACGCCCACCCCGGAGCCGACGACGACCAGCACCACGCCCGAGGCGAGCGGGTGAGGGTCGCGGTCCTGGCCGGAGGCCGCTCCTCCGAGCACGACGTCTCGCTCAACTCCGCCGCCGCGGTCCGGGCCGGTCTGATCGAGGCGGGGCACGACACCGCGTGGGTGCTGCTGGACCGGGACGGACGCTGGCTCGCCGAGGACGGCACGCAGCTCGTCCTGTCGCCCGGCACCGGGCTCCTGGGGGCGGACGTCGTGTTCCCGGTCCTGCACGGCCCGTTCGGCGAGGACGGCACGGTGCAGGGCATGCTCGAGCTGCTGGACGTCCCGTACGTCGGGTCGGGCGTGCTCGCCAGCGCGGCCTGCATGGACAAGGTGGTCTTCAAGGACCTCATGGCGCAGGCCGGGATGGCGCAGGTGGACTACGAGCTCGTGCTCGCGTCGGGGGGCACCGGCCCCGAGGTGTGCGCCGGCCTGGAGCGCCTCGGATTCCCGTGCTGGGTGAAGCCCGCGCGCCTGGGGTCCAGCGTGGGCATCGTCAAGGTCCGCGCCGCGGAGGACCTGCCGGCGGCGCTCGCCACGGCGTTCGCGCACGACGCGCGCGTGATCGTCGAGGCCGGGGCGAGTGGTCTGGAGGTCGAGTGCTCCGTGCTCGGGCCGACCGAGGCGCCCGAGGTCTCCCGGCTCGGGGAGATCGTCATCCAGAGCGAGTGGTACGACTACGAGGCGAAGTACACCCCGGGCGGTATGGAGCTCGTCGTGCCGGCCCGGATCAGCGAGACCGCGCAGGCGCGGGTCCGGGAGCTGGCCGCCGCGGCGTTCACGCGCGCGGGGTGCAGCGGGCTCGCCCGCGCGGACTTCTTCGTGGACGGCGAGACGGTGCTCCTGAACGAGCTGAACACCAAGCCCGGGTTCACCGCCACGAGCGTCTACGGGAAGCTCTGGGCCGAGAGCGGCCTGCCCTACCCGGAGCTCGTCGACCGGCTCTGCCGGATCGCGCTGGACCGTCACCGCGCCGAGCGCGCCCAGCAGTTCTGAGCGGGACGCCGGCGGTCAGCCCAGCGTGCCGGCGTCCGGCGGCACGTCCACGGCGTGCTCGCGCAGCGCCTCCAGCGGCACGATGTCCAGCGCACGCTCGTGGGTCGAGGCGAGGACGACGTAGGCCGCGGCGCCGTCCTCGTGGGCGCGCAGCCAGTTGCGAGCGGTGACGCACCAGCGGTCGCCGGGTACCAGGCCCGGGAAGCGGAACGCCGGGACGGGCGTGCTGAGGTCGTTGCCGATCGACCGCTGATGGTCGAGGAACTCGGCGGTGACGACCGCGCAGATCGTGTGGCTGCCGATGTCCTGCGGCCCGGTGCTGCAGCAGCCGTCGCGGTAGAAGCCGGTGAGCGGATCGATCCCGCAGGGTTCGAGGTCGCCACCGAGGACGTTGCGGTCGGTCACGGGCGCAGTATCGCCGTCCGGCTCAGCGGAAGAGCACGACTTCGCTGATCTCGGCGCTCTTCTTGCCCTTGGGCAGGCCCGTGATCCAGATCAGGTAGTAGCGGAACTGCTGCCCGGCGGTGTCGAGATCGATGCTGGTCTTGCTCGTCTGCGCGTCGATCGTCGCCAGCTCGGTCCACCCGTCGGACGGGAACGTCGACGGCACGGAGGACTTCGCGACGTACACCTTGCCGGTCCAGCCCGGGGTGGGGGTGCTGATCGACATCGCCCGGGCGGCGAGGCCGGGCTTGGCGTCGACGTAGACGCCCACGCCGAGATCGGCCCGGTCGGCCGGGGGCTTCGTCTTGGTGATGACGCCGCCGTCGTAGCGCTCGGTGTCCCAGACGGAGTTCGGGTCCTTGTCGAGGATGAACTTCACCGAGTCGGAGTGCTCGGCGCCGTCGCCCTGCGGGTCGTAGTCCTTGGCCCGGTCCTGGCCGAGGCTCACCGCCTCGAGCCCCTTCGGGGCCGGGACCCCTCCGGTGTTGCGCGACCCGGTCCCCCGCTCGACGCGGTCGCCGGACGCGAGGATGGCGCCGACCACGACGACGACCGCCGCCAGCGCGCCGAGCGCGGCCAGCCAGCGCCACGGCTGGGTCACCCGCGACGGGAGCCGCCGGCGCGTACGGGCCGGGAGGGTGCGCAGGACGGCGGTGGCCTCGCCGGTCGCCTGGCCGCTGCGTGAGGTCTCGAGGACCAGGACGTCCTCGAGGTCCGCGGCCATCGCGGCGGCGTCGGGGTAGCGCTTGTCCAGGTCCTTCGCGGTCGCCTTGTCGAGCACGGCGGCGAGCACCGTGCTGACCTCCGGGCGGCGGACCTGGATGTCGGGCAGCTCCTCGCGGACGTGCTTCATCGCGACCGCGACCTGGTTCTCGCCCTTGAACGGGACGTCGCCCGTGAGCATCTCGAACATCACGATGCCCAGCGAGTACAGGTCCGACTGCCCGGTGACCGCGTGGCCGAGCGCCTGCTCGGGCGACACGTAGTCCGTGGTGCCGAGCACCCGGCCGTCGGCGGTGAGCCCCTCCTGGTCCAGCGTGCGGGCGATCCCGAAGTCCGTGACCTTCGCGCGGCCCTCGGCGTCGACGAGCACGTTCTGCGGCTTGACGTCGCGGTGGACGATCCCGCGCTCGTGGGCGGCCCCCAGCGCCCGGGCGATCTCGATGGCGTAGGCGATCGCCTCGCTGATCGGCAGCTTGCCGTTGCGGCGGATGCGGGCCTTCAGGGTTTCGCCCTCGACGTACTCGAAGACGATGTACGGCGTCGGCCGGATCCGGTCGTCCTGCTCGCCCGCGTCGATGACCGTGACGATGTGCGGGTGGTTGAGCTGCGCGACGGCGCGCGCCTCGCGGCGGAACCGCTCGAGCTGATCGGCGTCCGTGACGCCCTGGGCGTGCAGGACCTTGATCGCGACCTGCCGCTCCAGCACCGTGTCGAAGGCCCGGTAGACGGTCGACATCCCGCCGGCGCCGACGTGGGCGTCCAGCCGGTAGCGGTCGTTGAGGAGCGTGCCGACCGTGACGGTCACTGGACGTATTGTGCTGCAGGGGCGGTCGGGCGTGTCACGTCACCCCTGATTCGGCGCCCAGGCGTCGTCACCTACGTCCCGGTGCCGCCTGGTACGGGAGTTTCAGGCGGTCGCAGCGCGCGGGCGGAACTGCGGCCGGCCGGGTGACCGGCCGCAGCGGGCCGCGGCTCAGCCGCGCAGCAGGTTCAGGACCGAGTTCGGTGCCTGGTTGGCCTGGGCGAGCATCGCCTGCCCGGCCTGCTCGAGGATCTGGGTCTTGGTGAGCTTGACCATCTCCTCGGCCATGTCCACGTCGCGGATGCGCGACTCCGCCGCGGTGAGGTTCTCGGCGTAGACACCCAGGTTGCGCAGCGTGTGCTCGAGGCGGTTCTGAGCGGCGCCGAACGCGGAGCGCTGGGAGGTGACGGCGTCGATCGCGGCGTCGATCTCGGAGATGTCGGCGGTACCCGTCGCGGACAGCGAGTAGTACGCGGTGCCCACGGCCGAGCCGAGGCTGATGGTCGCGACGGCGATGGTCTGGCCGTCGTTGGCCCCCACCTGGAACGTGATCGAGGACGTGGAGTTCAGCAGCTGCAGCCCGTTGAACTCGGCCGCCGAGCCGATGCGCTCGATCTCCGACGCGAGCTGGTTGACCTCGGTCTGGATGGCGTCACGCGAGGCCTGGGAGAGGGCGCCGTTCTTGTACTGGACGGCGAGCTCGCGGACCCGCTGGAGCATGGAGTGGACCTCGTCGAGGTTGCCCTCGGCGGTCTGCACGAGCGAGATGGCGTCCTGCGAGTTGCGCTGGGCCTGCGCGAGACCGCGGATCTGGCCGCGCATCTTCTCGGAGATGCCGAGACCCGCGGAGTCGTCGGCGGCGCGGTTGATGCGGAAGCCGGAGCTCAGGCGCTCCATCGACTTCGACACACCCATGTTGGTCTGGACGAGCTGGCGATGCGCGTTGAGCGCCTCGATGTTGTTCTGAATGCGGAGGGACATCCGGTCCTTGTCCTTTCGGGATTCTTCCGTGAGGTTCCGCCCGCGCCGGTGAGGGCCGGCAGGGAGGGCGGGCGGGGCGTGGGAGCCGTGGCTCCCGGTGTGGTCTACGTGGTGCTGGGGAGGTCGTCGGGGAGCTGGGCGATGTCCGCCGCGGCGGCCGCCGTGTTCTCCTCCTTCACCGCGGTGTAGATCTCCTCCCGGTACACGGGGATCGATTTCGGCGCGGCGATGCCGATGCGCACGCTCGACCCGCTGACCTCGATGACCTCGATCACGACGTCGTCGCCGACCATGAGCTTCTCTCCGGGGCGACGGGTGATGATGAGCATGTCGGTCTTCCTCCTTGGAACGCGGACGTGCGGGCGAGACTACCGTGGCGGCCTACGCGGCCTGCTCGGCAGCCTTCTCGAACAGGGGCGCCCGAACAGGCGCGTCGGGGGACTGGTTGATCACCTGGTGGCCGTGGCCGTCGGCGATGAGGATGGGGGCGCGCAGGTTCGCGCAGAAGTCCTCGAGGGCTTCCGCGGCCCGCACGGTGACGTAGACGGAGGTCGCTTCGGCGTCGGTGATCCCGATCCGCTGCGCCTCCTCGTCGGCGAGCTCCACCTCGTAGGTGGGGAAGAACCGCCAGGGGTTGGTGAGTGGGACGGCGAGATCGGGGTCGTCCAGCGAGTGCAGCCAGACGAACGCGCTCTCCTCGCTGCGCGCCAGGAGCGCGTAGCGGGTCCCCGCGAGGCCGATCAGGCCGGTTGGGAAGTCGAGCACCGCGTCCGAGGGGATCTCTATCCGCCCGAACCGCGAGCTCTGCAGCACGACGGTCATAGGTCCTCCGTTGTGAGGGTTGATGGTGTGGGAGAAGGTGCTCATCGCAGGAAGTCCATGAGCGACTGCTGGATGACGGTGGCGCCGGACCGCAGCGCGGCCTGGTAGGCGGACTGCCGGGTCGAGAGCTCGAGCATGGCCTCGGCCATGTCGGCGTCCTCGAGGCGGGAGAGGCGCACGCTGCCCGCCAGCTCGAGGTCGGCGAGACGGTTCTGCGCCGACTCCAGCCGGGCGGCGGTCGCGCCGTTGGTGGCGCGCGCCTGCGAGATCGTGTCGAGGTTGGCCTCCAGATTCTGCAGGTCGGTGGTCCGCAGCGCCTGCAGGTCGGCGGCGGTGCCACCGCGCAGGTGGTCGGCCACCGTCCGCAGCGTGTCGAGCAGCTTCGCGTCCGCGGCGCCCTGGCCCGAGCCGAGGATCGCGGACCCCAGGGTGCTGACCTGCACGGTCACGCCGGGACCGATCTCACGCAGCACGAGGCCGGTGTCGCCCGCGTACGCGTCCGACCCGGTCGCGTACGGCGCGGTGCTCGTGGCGGTGCCGCTCATCAGGTACTGGTCGCCGACCTTGACGTTGGCGCGGTCCTTCGCGGACTGGACGAGCTGGTCGATCTCCGCCGCGATGTTCTCGCGGTTCGCGGCCGACAGGCTGCCGTTGGCGCCCTGGAGCGCCAGTTCGCGGGCGCGGTGCAGCACGTCGGCCAGCCCGCCGAGCGCCGTGTCCGTCGCCTGCGTCCAGTCGGCGGCCTCGGCGGCGCCCTGCTGGTAGCGCTGCAGCCCGGCGATCTCGCCGCGCTGACGGATCGCCGCGTGGGCCGCCGCCGGATCGTCGGAGGGTCTGTCGACCCGCCGGCCGGTCGCGACCTGCCGCTGGGCCTCGGCGATGGCGTTGTCCTGCCGACGGAGGTCCATCAGCAGTCGCGACGAGAGCATGGTGTGCGTGATCCGCACGGCTACAGCCCCACCCGTCCGGTGCGGTTGATGAGCGTGTCGAGCGCTTCGTCCATGGTCGACATCACGCGGGCGGACGCCTGGTAGGCGCGCTGGAAGCGGATCATGTTGGCCATCTCCTCGTCCATGGAGACCCCGCTGACCTCGGTGCGCCGCTCGAGGGCGGCGGCGCGCAGCGTGACCGACGTGTTCGCGGAGGCTCGCGCGGTCGCCGTGTCGTCCCCGAGGGCGCGCACCAGGTTCGCGTAGGTGCTGTCCGCGGTGCCGCCGCGGAGCGCGGCGACGGCGAGCGCGACGTCGTTGGCGCCGGCGGCCCCGCCGGTCCCGACGACGAGCGTGGCGCTCGTGACGGCCACCGTCAGGCCGGCGGCGGTCGTGCCGGAGAAGAAGGGCGGTGCGCCGTGGGCGGCGTTGACCGTCGAGGCGAGCTGGGACGCGACCGTGTCGAGATCGGCGCGCCGGGCTCCGATCGGGCCGGTGGGGGAGGCGACGCCGAGCAGCGCCCCGAGCTTGCCGCCCGGCGCGGTGAGCGCCTGGGGCCAGGTGACCGTCGCGCCGTTGGTCAGCGGGGCGGCGGCGTCGCCGAACTGCACGCTGATCGAGCCGCCGCCGAGGTCCGTCACGCTGACCTGGCCGTACTCGGAGAGCTGGTCGAGCAGCTCGTCGCGGCGGTCGAGGAGGTCGTTCGGGCTGCGGCCCGCGGAGAGCTGCTGGGTGATCGCCGCGTCCAGGCGGCCCAGCTCGTCGGCCGCCCGCCGGACGGGGCCGGAGGCGCTGGTCAGGTCCGTGTACTCCTGCGTCGCCAGCGTCTGGATCTGGGCGAGGTTCGCGTCGAGCTGGCGGATGCCCGCGACGAGCGTCTGGGCCTGGCCGATCACCGCCGAGCGGGCGGCGGTCGACGCGGGGTTGGAGGAGAGGGTGGACCAGGCGTCCCAGAACTTCGCGAGCTGGGCGCCGAGGCCGCTGTCGCCCGGCTCGGCGATGACGTCCTCCGCACGGCCCATGGCCTCGGCGGTGGTCTCGTGCTGACCGGCGCTCATCATCTGCGCGCGGGCCTGCAGGTCGAGGAACACGTCGCGGATGCGCCGGTACTCGTCGACCTCGACACCCTGGCCGAGCAGCGCGCCGTAGCCGCCGTTGACGGCACCGGCCTTGAGGAGCAGCGGTGAGGCCGCGGACGTCACGAGCTCCTGGCGGGTGTAGCCCGGACGCTCGGCGTTCGCGATGTTGTGCCCGGTGACGTCGAGCCCGCGCTGCTGGGCCATCAGCCCGCGCAGCGCCACGTTCAGCCCGCTGAAGCCGGAGACGGGCATCAGGCCTGCAGGTCCAGGGCGTGGGTGGACGAGCCGCCGGGCGTCGGTCGTGCGGCCGGGACGTAGGCGGGCGTGGTGACGGCCGAGGGCATGCCGTCGGCGGCGTAGGCGCCGCTGTCCTGCGCCCCCGCGCCGAGCTGCCGCATCAGGTGGTCCAGGAAGGCGAGCTCCTGTTTCATCAGGGCGCGGTTCGCGCGGTGCTCGCGCGCGATCTCGGCCAGCATCCCGCGCAGGTCGGCGGATCGTTCACGGGCCACGGCGGCGGTGCCGGCGGCGAGCAGCGACCCCATCGCCTCGAGCGTCACGACGTGGGCCGGCACGCCGAGTGCCTGGCCCGCGCGCGTCAGGAGGCGGGCGCGGTCCTGCTCGAGGGCCCCGCGGCGCTCCATCTCCGTCTGGATCTCCGCGAGGTGGTCGAGCACCGCGTCGACCTCCTGGCCGCGGATGGCCTGCCCCTGCGCGAGGACGGCCGCGAGCAGGCGCCGGGCGGAGTGCAGCTGCGCGTCGAGGTGGGCGAGCACCTCGGCGCCGAAGGCGTCGGTGGGCACCAGCGTGCTCACGCCGGCGAGTCCCCGGTGCTCGTGATGGACGCCGCGATCTGCGCGGCGAGGCCGAGCCCGCCGGCGGACGTGACCGCGTCGGCGAGCGCGCCCGGCATGAGGTCGCGGTAGGTCTTGGTCGCGGCGGACTCCTGGTCGTCCTCGTCGCCGGCGATCCGGGCCGAGGCGGTCAGCTGCTTGGCGAGCTGCTCCACGAGCTGGCGTTCGAACCCCAGGGCGGCCGTGTAGGCCTGGCGCTGCTGCTCGGAGCCGGTGCGGATCTCCGCGGGCAGCAGCGACCGGTCGATCGCGCCCACGCCGGTCATCGCTTGACCCCGTTGGCGACCTCGGCCATCCGGTCCTGCATGTGGATGGCCTTGCTGGCGAGCTCGTAGGCCCGCTGCGTGGAGATCATCTCGGTCATCGCGGTGCCGATGTCGACGGTCGAGGACTCGAGCGCCCCGGACTGCAGGAGGGTGGCGGGGGGCGCCGTGGTCGCCGCGCCGGAGCCGCGCGTCACGTGCAGCAGGTTGTCGTCGCCGGTGTCCAGCGCGTTCGGCGCCGGGACCGTGAGCAGCCGGATCTTGCCGTGGACGGTGCCGCCCACGCTCACGGTGCCGTCCTCGCCGATGACGACCGCGTCCGGCTGGGTCCCGGCGGGGAGGGTCACGGGCGGGCTCAGGAGCGCTCCGCCGGTGGCCGTGACCAGGCGCCCCTGCGCGTCCAGGCGCAGCTGTCCGTCGCGGGTGAGGGCGTCGCGCCCGTCAGGGGCGCGGACGGCGATGTACCCCTCGCCGACGATCGCGAGATCCAGCGGCTCGCCCGTCTCGCGGATCGCGCCCTGCTGCTGGGAGCGCCCCAGCATCCTGACGGCCGCCCCGCTGCCGAGGCCGACGCCGTCGGCGGCGCCGCGCGCGGCCTGGGTGTACACGAGGTCGCGGAACGCCACGCGGACGTGCTTGTAGCCCGTCGTCGAGACGTTCGCCAGGTCGTTGCTGAGCGCATCGAGCCGGGACTGCTGTGCCGCCATGCCGGCGGCTGCCGTGTACATGCCTTCCAACATCTGGTCCGGTCTCCTCGAGGGAGGGAGTGGAGTCCGGCTTCCACCTGCGGGTGGTCCAGTCGGGAACTCCGTGTCCGTCCGGTGGTCGGCCAGGGGGGTCGCGCCTTGAACGCGGATCGGACGAGTGTCCAGATCCGGTTCGGGCGCGCGCGTCAGCCGGGCAGGTTGCCGACCTGGCCGCTGGCCAGGCGCAGCGTCTCGTCGATCGTGGTGATCGCCTTCTGGCCCGCCTCGAAGGCGCGCATCGAGGCCATCATGTCCACCATCGTGCGGGACGCGTCGATGCCCGAGCCCTCCAGCGCTCCGCTGCGCACGGTGCCCGTGGCGGCACCGGTCGCGGCGCCGGTGAGCAGGCCGTCCCCGGCCTTGCGCGGGGCGGCGACCGCGAACACGCCGACGCGGGCAGGGTCGACGGTGCCGTCGGCCCGCAGCAGGACGGGCCGGCGGTCGGCGCCGAGGACGAGGTTGCCGCCCTGGTCCACCAGGCGTCCCTGCGCGTCGGCGGCGAAGCTGCCGTTGCGGGTGTAGCGGACGCCGTCCGGCGCCTGCACCGCGAAGAAGCCCTCCCCGGCGATCGCGAGGTCCAGCGGCTCCCCGGTGTCCTTGAGCGCCTGCGGGGTGAAGTCGGTCACCTGGGCGGCGATCTGCACCCCCGTTCCCAGCGCGCCGACCTGTGCGCCGGTCTGCCGGTTCACCACGGCGAGCTCCCGCGCGAAGCTGTGCTGGGAGACCCGGTCCGCCTTGTAGCCGGAGGTGTTGGCGTTGGCCAGGTCGTTCGCGAGATGGTCCTGCCGGACCATCTCGGAGAGCATCCCGGACGCCGCGATGTAGAGGCCGCGTTCCATCTGTCCGATCGTCGGCCGCGCCGGGCGGCGGTTGACCGCAGCGGACGGATGGGGGAGGCACGTCCGGTCCATGTGCACCCGCGAGCTCGCCGGAGCGCGTGGCCCCGGGGCCGGATCCGGCGATCAGTTCGCCGCCGCGACGCGCTCCGGATGCGGCTCGGGCAGCACCTGATCGGAGAGTCGCGCGCCCGGCCATCCGCTGCGCTCGCCGACCAGCGTCATGAGCGCCGGGACCAGGATCGTGCGCAGCAGCAGCGCGTCGATCAGCAGCCCGAGCGTCATCACCACGGCGATCTCCTGGAACGCGCGGACGGGGACGAGGGCCATGAGCGCGAAGGACCCGGCCAGCACGATGCCCGCCAGCGTGATGGCCGAGGCGGCGCGGGATGCGGCGATCGGGATGGCGTCGTGCAGCGGCCGCAGCCGCGCTTCCTGCCAGACGCGACCGACGAGGAAGACGTTGTAGTCGGAGCCCAGGGAGACGAGGAGCACCGCGACCGTGAACGGCACGTAGTAGGTGAACTCCCCGAAGATGAAGGCACCGATGCCCAGCGCGGCGACGAAGCCCAGCACGCTGGCGGCCAGCAGGTAGAGGGGGGCGACCAGCGCTCGCAGGTAGAGCGACAGGACCAGCAGGATCGCCAGCAACGCGAGGGGCGCGATCCGCGCGAGGTCGCTGACCGTCTTGTCGATCGTCTCCTCCGACAGCGCGGTGTCGCCCGCCAGTGACGCGTTCGCGCCGTCGAGGCCCGTGGCCACGAGGAAGCCCGGGAGCTTGCGGCGGATCTCGCGCAGCGCAGCGATCGCCGCCGCCCCGACCGGGTCGTCCTGGAGGACGACGAAGTAGCGCGCCGCGTCGCCGCCCCGACCGATCGTCGCCCCGAACTGGACGCCCGGGACCGGCTGGAGGCGAGGGCCGAGGACGAGGGCGACGCCGGGCTGGCGCTCGATGATGGCGCCGAGTCGGCTCAGCGCCTCGCGCTGTGTCGCGATCCCGGTGCGCGACACCACGAGCACCGTGGGGGAGAGGATGCCGGGCGCGAAGCCGCGCGCCGCCTGGCCGTAGGTCTCACGGGGCTCGCTGCCCGCCGGCAGGCCGCGGATCACGGGGTTCGAGAGCTTCATGAAGGCCAGCCCGCTGGCGCCCGCCCCGAGCAGCACGACGCAGAGGAGCACGGCGTGCCAGGGGCGCTCGCACGCGAACCGCACGGCGCGCGAACGCCGCGGCCGCCCGGTCCGCTGCACCGCCGACTCCTCCGAGCTCTCCGTGCCGCTGAGCTCGACCCCGGGACGGCGGGGCCAGAAGAGCGCCCGGCCGAAGATCGCCAGGCACGCGGGGATGAAGGTGACCGCGACGAGGAGCGCGATCAGGACCGACGCGGCGAGGCCCGGCCCGAACACGCGCAGGAACTCGAGCTGGGCCGCGAGCAGCGTCGCCGTCGCCACGATCACCGTGATGCCGGCGGCGGCGATGATCGGCGTCATCTGCGCGGTCGCCGCGCGGGCGGCCGGCAGGCGCTCCTGCCCGTCGGCGAGGAGCGCGCGGAACCGCGAGAGGTAGAAGATCGAGTAGTCGGTGACGACGCCGAACAGCAGGACGACGATCACCGGCTCCACCTCGCGCGGCACCACGAAGCCCGCCTGCTCGCCCACGAGTGCCACGAGATGGCTGCTGATCAGGTAGGCGATGGCGACGGTGGCGAGCGTCAGCAGGGGCGCCCCGGGCGCGCGGAACCGCAGGCCGACCGCGAGGGACACGAGGAGGAGCGTGGCCAGCTCGATCAGCGGGAGGCGGTCGGTGACCAGGTCGCTCTGCGCGGCGATCGCGGCCGCCTGACCCGTGACGCCCACGGTCGTTCCGGGACGCGGGGGGATCTGCTCCTCGACGAACCGCCGCGCGAGGTCCGCGCGGGTTCGCGCGTTGACGTCCTGCTCGAAGAACAGGTAGGTGATCGCGGTCGTGGAGCGCTCGCGGACGAACGGGGACACGCCCAGGGCGTTCGTCACGGGAAGGGCCGCGGCGATGCGCTCGAACCCCGGGATGCGGCCCGACGTCAACGCGGCGGCGCGGCGCGCCACCTCGGCCTGCTCGCGCGCCGACAGCCCGTCCGGGTCGCGCTCGACGATCAGCGTGCGGGAGAGCAGCGGGAAGCCGAACTCGGTCTTCGAGGAGATCTCCGCCTTGACCGCTTCCGTCTCGCGCGGGACGAGGGCGCCGAGGGCGCCGGAGTTGGCCTCCTCGATGCCCGGCAGCGCCGTCGTGGCCGTGATCGCCCCACCGACCCAGAGCAGGACGACGATCCAGCGCAGGCGGACCAGGAGCGGTGCGACCACGTCCTTGGTCATGCCCGCTGGGGCGCCACCCCAACCGCCCCACGACGACGACGCGCCCCGGGTGGAGGTCCGGGGCGCGTCGCCTACTGCGAGGAGGAGAGGTCCTGCGGTCCAGCGGTCCTACGGGTCCTGCGGTCCTACGGGTCCTGCGGGTGCTGCTCGTCCCACCGCCGCCGTGTTTCAGGCGACGGCCTTGAACAGCGCCTCGTCGGCGTCGAGCGCCTGGCGAAGGGTCTTCTTCATCGCGCCGTGGATCTGGCACACGCGCGACTCGCTGACGCCGAGGATCTCGCCGATCTCGGCCAGCGTCATGTTCTTGACGTACAGGAGGACGGCGACCTCGCGCTCGCGCTTGGGAAGGCGGGCGAAGGCGGCGCGGAACTTGTCCTTGGCCTGGTCGGCCTGCGCCATGTGCAGCGGGTCGTCGCGGACGTCCTTGGTGGCGATGGTGTCGAGACGCTCGATCGTCGTCTCGTCGTCGCTCATCACCAGCGTGTTCAGCGACGTCACGTCGGACTGGGTGACCTCGTCGCGCTTGCGGCGGAGCTCCTCGACGGGGACGCCCATCGCCTCGGCGAGCTCCGGGGTGCTCGGACGGCGGCCGTGCAGGGTGGTGAACTCCTCCGTGGCCTTCTCCATGTCGCGCTCCCAGCGGCGGACCGAGCGCGGCGCCCAGTCCTGGCGGCGGAGCTCGTCGAGCACGGCGCCGTGGATGCGGGTCCAGGCGTACTGCTCCAGCGTCGCGCCCTTGGCGGGGTCGTAGCGGTCGATCGACTGGATGAGGGCCTCCAGGCCGCAGGAGATGAAGTCCTCCACCTCGCAGCGGGCGGGCATCTCGCGGACCTTCTTGTAGACGATGTACTTCACGAGCGGCGCGAACGTGAGGACGAGACGGTCGCGCAGGGCGCGGTCGTTCGTGCGCTGGTACTCGCTCCAGAGCGCGAGCGCGTCCTGGGAGGAGAGGCGGCGGTGCTGCTTGCTGGTGGCGGTGAGCGACATGGCGTTGGGTCCTTTGTGGCTGCGTGACCGACTGGACAAGTGAGTTGTCGGCGCCATGTGCTACCGCCCGTATCCCCGCTTCTCGGTACTTCCCCCCGATAGGTGTCGATCCCGCCCTCCCCACTTCTGGGGAGGAGGCCCGTTCACGTCGTCCGACATACGGCCGCGCTCAACCGATGGCGTAGGCGGCCGACCACTGTGTGCGTGCCGCTCCCTGCCCCGCATGAGGACACCGATCAATGGCTCTCCGACTGACCACCGTTCCCGCGGACGCGCCTGCCCAGGGCATCGCGCTGCCCGCCGTCCCCTCGTCGCGCACGACACCCGCGAGCGTCCTGGGGCCTCGCGCCGCCCAGGCCCTCGCGCGCCGGGACGTCCCGGCGTACCGCGCGCTGTTCGCGGAGGCGGCGGCGGTCGACGACGTGCACCGCCGGTGGCAGGCCCGCAAGGCGCTGGTCCAGGCCGGGCTGGGGGTCCAGGGCACCGCGCTGGGCGTCGTGGCCCCCGTCTTCGCCGCCGTCGCCGATGCGTGCCTCGAGCTGCTGGAGCAGGACCCTCGCGAACCGCAGCTCCTGAACTGGGCGGGTGTCGCGCTCTACGAGCTGGGCGCGCTGAAGCCGGCCGGGCAGCTGTTCGACGCCGCCCTGCGGCTGGACCCGGAGCTGCCGCACGTCCGCGGCAACCTCGACGAGATCGCCCGGCGCAAAGCCGCGGGCATCACGCGCATCCCCGGGCTGCCCCCGGCCGTCACGGCGGGGCTGCGGACCCTGGAGACGCGGGCCGCCCGGGTCGCCCGTGCGGCCTCCCCGGCCACCGGACTGACCCTGTCGCTCTGCATGATCGTCAAGGACGAGGAGGCGATGCTGGGACGCTGCCTGGCCGCCGTGCGCGACGCCGTCGACGAGATCATCGTGGTGGACACCGGGTCCACCGACCGCACCGTGGAGATCGCCGAGTCGTTCGGCGCGCGCATCCTGCACCACGAGTGGACCGGCGACTTCTCCGCGGCCCGCAACGTCAGCTTCGGCGCCGCGACGGGTGACTGGGTGATGTACCTCGACGCCGACGAGGTCCTCGTCGACGGGGACGCCGCGGCCCTTCGCGCGCTCACGGGACGCACGTGGCGTGAGGCCTTCTATCTCGTCGAGGTCAACCACACGGGCGACCTGGAGGACGGGACCGCCGTCACCCACGACGCGCTGCGGGTGTTCCGCAACCGGCCCGAGTACCGCTTCGAGGGACGGGTGCACGAGCAGATCGCCCAGCACCTCCCGGGCTTCCTGCCCGAACGGCTGGAGCGCACCCCGGTCCGCATGGAGCACTACGGGTACCTCGGTGTCGTCCGCGACGCCAAGGGCAAGTCGCGGCGCAACATCGAGCTGCTGGAGCGGCAGGCGGCCGAGGGCGTCGACACGCCGTTCCTCTCCTTCAACCTCGCCAGCGAGTACGCGGCCGCCGGCCAGCACGAACGGGCCTACGAGCACTTCGCGCGGGCGTGGGAGGAGGTCGTCGCCGACCCCGCGGTGACGACCTACGGCTACGCGCCGTCGCTGGCGGCCCGGTTCGTGAAGTCGCTTCGCGTCACCGGCCGGCTCGACCGCGTGGACGCGGTCGCCGAGCAGGTCCTCGAGGTCTTCCCGGGCTTCACCGACGTCGTGTACGAGCAGGGCTTCGCCGCGCGGGCCCGTGAGGACCTCGACGCCGCCGCATCGCTCTTCGCCCGGTGCCTGGAGATGGGGGATGCGCCGAGCCGGTACAGCGCGACCGTCGGGTGCGGGACGTCCATGGCGGCCTGCGCGCTGGCGGAGGTCCACCGGATGCGGGGCGAGCTCCCGGCCGCGGAGGCGCTGCTGCGCACCGCCCTGCGCGAGCACCCCGGGTACCTGGGGACGATCGAGCAGCTCGCCCTGGTGCTGCTGCGGCAGGACGTGGCGGCCGCGGACGTCGTCGACCAACTGGAGCGGGACGGCGGACCGCTGAGCCCGACCGCCGCGTTCCTCGTCGCCGTCGCCTGCTTCGAGGTCGGTGCGGTGCAGGTCGCGGCTACGCTGCTGCGGCGGACGCTGGCCGCGCAGCCCGAGGCCCACGCGGCCCGCGTCATCCTCGCGGAGGCACTGCTCTCCGAGGGCGATCTCCCCGCGGCTGCGCAGGAGGCCGAGCGGGTGCCCACCGAGGCCGCCTGCGCGGACGCCGCGGCGCGGACCGCCCTCTTCAGCCGGATCGCCGCGGGCCACGACGTCTCCGAGGAGGCGCTCGACGCGGCCGGCCGGGCCGGGCTGCCCGCCCACGAGGTGGCGGTCCTGCGCGCCTGGCGCGACGGCGGCGCGCCCCTGCCGGCGCTCCCGGCGGAGGCGGCGGCGCCCGTGCTGACGATGCTCGACGCGCTCGCCCGTCTGGAGCAGTACGACGCGTTCGAAGCGCTCGCCCCGGTGCTGGACGCCGTCGACGTGCCGTGGCGCGAGCGCCGGGAGGCGCTGGCCCGTCTGTACCTCCGGCGCGGCTACCTGGAGTCGGCGGCGGACGAGTGGATCGCGGTCGTGGAGCGCGAGGGTCCCGACGCGCGCGCCTACACGGGTCTCGCCGAGGTCGCGCTGGCCCGCGGCCTCGACGAGGACGCCGACCTGCTGGCGGCCGAAGCCCGCGCCCTGGAGCCGGCGCCGGCGTGAGCGCCGCCCTCGCCATCCCCCCGGACGTCCGTCCGGTCCGCCGTGCCGGTGCCCATCGACCGAACGTCCAGGTCGCTGTTCAAGCGCCGGGTGCACCCACCGATGACAGGAGGGCGAGCTTCCCCACGGACGGGGCGGCGGGACACCCAGGAGGGAACGTCATGCAGGTCGCACAGGTCTTTCAGCTGGACGCCGCGCGAGCACGCCGCGACGCCCGGCGGGCAGGGCAGATACCGGGAGAGGTCTGGGCGGAGGTCCAGGCCGCGAACGCCCTGTTCGAGGAGCTCAGGTCCCAGGGTCAGCACGTCGTCTTCGACGACGGCCGTCTCAACGGCAGCACCGTCATCGCGCTGTGCGACCTGGAGGGCAGGATGCTCCGCGAGGTCAGCGCCGGCGAGGTCGTGGGATCTCCGGCGCCGATCGTGCCGATGCGCAGGCCCGGGGACGCGGCGTGAGCCCCATCAGCTTCAGCGGGATGGCCTCCGGCCTGGACACGGACGCGATCATCACGTCGCTGATGCAGGTCGAGCGCGCGCCGAGGATCCGGCTCGAGCTCCGACAGCAGGTCGCCCAGGCGCGGCAGGACGCGCTGGGTGAGATCAAGGGCAAGCTCACGGCGCTCCAGACCGCGGCGACCGGCCTGCGCTCGGCCGCCACGTGGGGCGAGGTCCAGGCGGTGGAGTCCTCCGACAGCACCAAGGTCACCGCGCGGCAGACCGCGGGCGCCGCGCCCGGAGGCGTGCGGCTCGAGGTCACGCAGCTCGCGCGAGCTCCGCAGAAGACGTTCGACTACGTCCCGCCGGTGGGGGCGGGGCAGCTCGTCATCGGCGGGGCGACGATCGCCCTGTCCGACGGCGCGACGCTCGACGAGGCCGTGTCCGCGATCAACCAGTCCACGGACGCGGGGGTCTACGCCGTCAACGTCGCCGGGCGCCTCGTGCTCAGCGGCAAGACGACGGGGGCGGCGAGCTCGATCACCGCAGCCGGCCTGTCGATCATCGAGGACGTGCCCGCGGGGAAGGCCGGTCTCGACGCCCAGTTCACCGTCGACGGGGTGCCGGGCTCGGCGTCGTCGAACGTCGTGACGTCGGCGGTTCCCGGCGTCGAGCTGACGCTCAAGGGCCTGACCTCCGGCGAGGTGACCGTCACCGTCGGTCCGCCCGCGCCCGACAAGAGCGCGGTGGAGGCCAAGGTCAAGGCGTTCGTCGACGCCTACAACGTCATGGTCGACACGATTCGCGCCAAGCTGACCGAGAAGCGCGTCCCCGACGCGCAGACCTCCGCGGACGCCAAGAAGGGCGTGCTGTTCGGGGATCAGGCGCTGAGCAGCCTGCTGTCCTCCTTGCGCTCCACGGTCGGCGCGGTCGTCGGCGGCAATCCGCAGGCGACCGATGCGCTCGAGGACCTCGGCATCACCACCGGCATCGCGACCGGGACCGCGATCAACACCGACGGCGTCGCGGGCCGGCTGAGCTTCGACACGACCAAGTTCCGCGCGGCACTGGACGCCGACCCGACCGCGGTTCAGCGCCTGCTCGGCGGCGCCGGGGTCGACGGATTCGCCCAGGCCTTCGAGTCGGTCCTCACGCCGACCACGCAGGCCGGCGGATCGATGGAGGGCGCCACGCAGGCCGCCGCCGGCGAGGTCACGCGCCTGAAGGACCAGATGGCCCGCCTCGATGATCGACTCGCCGCGAAGGAGGAGCGCCTTCGCCAGCAGTTCACGGCGCTCGAAACCGCCCTCGCCCGCAGCCAGGCGCAGCAGAGCAGCCTGCTGCGCGTGCTCGGCACGTCCTGACCCCTGACACCGTACGAAGCACGACGGAGACACCATGAACCCCTACGCCCGCCCCCAGGCCTACCGCGAGAGCAGCGTGCTGACCGCGTCGCCCGAGCAGCTCGTCGTGATGCTCTACGACGGCGCCCTGCGATTCCTGCGGCAGTCCGAGGCCGCGTTCGGCGAAGAGGCCTACACGCACGGTGGAGAGCGCATGGCACGTGCCGAGGCCATCATCGACGAGCTGCTCGCGACGCTCGACATGGGGGTCGGCGAGCTCGCCGAACGGCTCCAGGCGATCTACGTGTTCTGCAAGCGGCAGCTGATCGACGCGCGCCTGGAGCGCGACGCGACCAAGATCCGCACCGTCATCCGCCTGCTCGACGACCTCCGCGACGCGTGGGCGCAGCTCGCGGCCGGCGGCGGCTCGCAGGGCCCGTCGATGCCGCCGCTCGTCGCGTGAGACGGGCGCAGGCACTCGTCGCGCTCGCCCAGCAGGAGCTGACGCTCGTCCTCGAAGGCCGCGACGACGAGCTCGACGCGCTCCACGAGCAGCGTGAGCAGCTGATGTCGGCGCCGGTGCCGGACGTGGGGGCCCGGTGGTCATCGGCGGACCTCGCCGCGCTCCAGGAGGCCGCCGGGCTCCAGCAGCTCGTGACCCTGGCCCTCGTGGACCGGACGGCCGCCGTCCGCGGGGAGCTCGCCGGGCTGCACCGCGGCCGCGCCGCGGCGCACGGGTACGGGCGCACGGGCGCCTGACCTCGGGGCCTCCCCAGTTCTGGGGAGGCGCGTGGGCGGCGGCGTCCACCGGACCCTGGACACCGCTCAACCCCGCGCGGTTCGCGCCGACGACGGTGCATGACCCGCCACGGACGGCGGTCGAGGCGCCAGGGCCCAGGAGGGGCGAGCCGGCGCCACCCGACCCGACCGATCGCCCGTGAACCTCTTCGACACCACGCAGCTCGCCCTCGACGCCGCCATGCACGGCGCGTCGGTGCGGCAGAGCGCCATCGCGCAGAACGTCGCGAACGTCAACACGCCGGGCTACCGCCGGCAGGACGTGTCCTTCGAGTCGCAGCTCGGTGCCGCGCTGCGCGCGAACGACCGTGACGCGCTCCGCTCGCTGTCCCCCGCCCCGGCGGTCGATCAGGCCGCTCCCGTCCGCGCCGACGGCAACTCGGTCGACATGGACACCGAGGCCGCGGGCCAGGCGCGCAACGGACTCACCTACGCCGCGCTCGTCGCCGTGTACAAGGCGCGCACGACCATCCTCCAGTCCGCGATCGGGGTGCGCTGACGTGGGCCTGTTCGACGCCATCGACATCGCCGGCACCGGGCTCAGCGCGGAGCGCCTGCGCATGGACGTCACGGCCGAGAACCTCGCGAACGCGCAGACCACGCGTGGCGCCGACGGCCAGCCCTACCGCCGCAAGGAGGTCGTCCTCCAGGAGGCGGGCGGCCCGGGCGCCACGTTTGCCGCTGCGCTGGACGGCGCGATGCAGCGGGCCGACGCTCCCCGTGGCGTGCAGGTCGCCGGCGTCGTCCAGGACTCGGCCCCCAACCGCCGCGTCTACGACCCGGGCCACCCTGACGCCAACGCCGACGGCTACGTCGAGCTGCCCAACGTCAACACGGTCACGGAGATGGTCGAGCTCATCAGCAGCTCACGCGCCTACGAGGCCAACGCGACCGCCATGCAGACCGCCAAGACGATGTTCACCCGGACCCTGGACCTGCTGCGCTGATGCCGGTCGAAGCGCTCGGCACCACGGCCTCCGAGTGGACCGTCCCCTCCCTCGGGGCCGAGTCCCAGGTCACCGGTCCGGCCCCGTCCGCCGGGTCCGGGGGCAGCTTCGGGGGCATGCTCGGCAGCCAGCTCGAGAGCCTCGCGACCCTCCAGTCCGACGCCGCTTCCGCCTCGCGCTCACTCGCCGACGGCACGGCGACCGATCCCTCCCAGGTCGTCGTCGCCGTCGAACGAGCGCAGCTCGCAATGCAACTCGCCTCGCAGCTGCGGACGAAGTCCGTCGATGCGATCAGCGAGATCTTCCGGACCCAGGTCTAGCTCGCCGCCCGCTCGCAGAACTCCCTCCACCGCTCCCTCACGGCAAGGCACCCCTCCACCATGCCCCTCCAGCTCCTCGCCAGCATGCCCACCCGCGGCAAGATCACCCTCGCCGCCAGCGCGCTGGTCTTCGTCGTCACCGCCATCTTCCTCATGCGGCTGGCCTCGGCCCCGGCCTACACGACGGTGATGGCGGGCATGGACCCGACCGACGCCGGCAAGGTCACGGCGGCCCTCGACGGCGCGGGCGTCGGCTACGAGATCCGCAGCGGGGGCACCGAGGTCGCGGTCGTCAAGGGCATGGAGAGCAAGGCGCGGGTCGCGCTCGCCGACCAGGGCGTCAGCGGGACCGCGCGTCAGCCCGGCTTCGAGCTGCTCGACAAGCAGAAGCTCGGGGCCTCCAACTTCCAGCAGCAGGTCGCCTACCAGCGCGCGCTGGAGGGCCAGATCGCGCAGACGGTCTCGTCGATCGACGGCGTCAGCGGCGCGCAGGTGCGCCTCACGCTCCCGAAGGACGAGCTGTTCACCGACGAGCAGAAGCCCGCGACCGCCGCGGTGCTCCTGGACGGCGGGTCGGGCGGGATGGACCCGGGTCAGATCCGCGGGATCGCCAACCTCGTGGCCTCGTCCGTCCCGGACCTGAAGGCCGACAGCGTCACGATCACCGACGGCGCCGGGCAGATGGTGTGGCCGGTCGGCGACGGCACCGGCGCAGGGGGAGGTGAGCTGGCCGGGGGCCTCGCGAAGCCCGCCGCGGAGGCGCGTTACGCCGCGCAGCTCGAGTCCTCGCTGGACGCGCTCCTGGTCCGCACGCTGGGCCCCGACAAGGCGCACGTGCAGGTCGCCGCGGACCTCGACGTCAGCCGGGCCACCCAGGAGAAGCTCCAGTACGCCAAGAAGGGCGTGCCGCTGAAGGAGACCGTCGAGAGCGAGACCCTGCGGGGCACCGGCGCGGGGTCCGGCGGGGCCGCGGGCACCACGGCGAACATCCCTGGCGCGGCGACCGGCGCCGTGGCCGGCGGGACGTCGGACTACAGGCACCGGACGACGCAGCGGGACCTCGGCGTCGACAAGACCGTCACCCGGACCCAGATCGCGCCCGGAACGGTGCAGCGCCTGGACGTCGCCGTGGTCATCGACAAGAAGGTCCCGGCCGCCGACGTGGCGCAGCTCAAGACCGCGCTCACCTCGGCCGCAGGGATCCGCGCCGACCGCGGCGACACCCTGGCCGTGTCGCAGGTCGCGTTCGCCGCCGTCCCCGAGCCGGAGGCCGTGCCCGCCGGACCGCTGCCCATCCCGTCCGGCATGGCCGGGCCCCTGAAGGGCGTCGCGATCGGGCTCGGCGCGCTCCTGTTCCTGTTCTTCGTGACCCGTCATCTGCGCAAGCGCGAGACGGTGCCCTTCGCCGACGAGCCGAGCTGGCTGAAGGCCCTGCCGGCCGGCGGGTCCGGGGAGCTGTCCCCTCCTGCCACGACGGTCGACCAGGTCGACTTCTCGGTGACGGACGAGGCGATGAGCGTCTTCAAGGCGGACCCGCGCGCGGTCGCGCTGGAGGAGCTCGTCGTCCGTGAACCCGAGCGCGTCGCGAGCCAGCTGCGCGCCTGGATCACGGAGGACAAGTAGATGGGCGCGGCGACCTCGACCGAGGTGCAGCTGGTCAGCCCGGAGGACCGCGTCGCGCTGGCCGGCCTCACGGGGCGGCAGAAGGCGGCCATCTTCCTGATCTCGATCGGGTCCGAGCGGGCGGCGGAGATCCTGCGCTTCCTCACCGAGCGCGAGGTCGAGGCGCTCTCGGCCGAGATGGCGGCCATGTGGCGCGTCAAGGCCGAGACCACCCGGGCGGTGATCGCCGACCTCGCCGAGCAGTTCAGCGCGAAGGACTACTTCGCGATGGGCGGCCCCGAGTTCGCCCGTGAGGTGCTGGAGCACCTCCTCGGACCGGAGCGCGCCGAGGAGATCATCGGCTCGCTGGCGGCGAGCGCCGAGCTGCGGCCGTTCGACTTCCTGCGCCGGACCCCGCCGGAGCAGATCGCCACCTTCCTCGCGGACGAGGCACCCCAGACCCAGGCGCTGGTGATCGCGTCGCTGCACACCTCGCAGGGCGCGCTCGTCCTGTCGGCCCTGAACCCCGAGGTGCAGGCCGACGTCGCGCTGCGGATCGCCACGATGAGCGACACCAACCCGGGGGTCGTCGAGGACATCGAACGCGGGCTGCGGCTGAAGCTGTCGAACGTCATGACGCAGGAGTTCTCGTCGGCCGGCGGGATCGACTCGCTGGCCGAGATCCTCAACCGCGCCGGCCGGTCGACGGAGCGCAACGTCCTGCAGGCCGTGGCCGAGCACGACCAGGATCTGGCCGACGAGATCCGGCAGCGCCTGTTCACCTTCGACGACATCGTCATCCTCAACGACCGCGACATCCAGCTGGTCCTCCGCGAGGTCGATCAGAAGGACCTCGGGGTGGCGCTCCGCGGCGTCGGGGCAGAGGTCGCGGAGAAGATCTTCGCCAACATGTCGCAGCGCGGCGCCGAGATGCTCCGCGAGGATCTCGAGACGTCGGCGCCGCAGCGACGGGCCGTGGTGGAGGAGGCCCAGGGCCGGGTCGTCGCCGCGATCCGGCGCCTGGAGGAGGCCGGTGCGATCACGCTGGGCCGGGGTGGGGAAGAGCCCGCGGACGAGGTCATCTGATGGCGGTTCACCACGACGTCGACGTCGATGTCGTCGCCTTCGACCTCCCCGATCTCGAACCGGTGGAGCTGGTGCCGAGGCCGGCGGATGCCGGTGGCCGCGAGAGCCCGGTCGAGCGGGCGCGGGTGGAGGCCGACGCGATCCGGGAGGCCGCGCGTGCCGAGGGCTTCGCGGCGGGCCTCGCAGAGGGCCACGCGCAGCTGCAGGCGACCGTCGCGGTCCTGACCGAGGCGGTCGAGGGCATGGCGGCCGCCCGGCACGCCCTGGCCGACTGCGTCGAGCGCGCCTCCGTGGACCTGGGGCTGCGGATCGCCGAGCACGCCCTCTCGGGCGCGCTGCACGCCGAGCCCGAGCGGGTCGTCGACGTGGTCCGCGGCGCCCTGCGCTGCCTGGTCGACCGCGAGCGGGTCACGATCCTCGTCCACCCCGAGGATCTGGACGGGGTGCGAGCCGCCGCTCCGGACCTCATCGCGCAGCTCGGCGGTATCGAGCACTGCGAGGTCCAGGCCGAGCGGCGGGTGACGCAGGGCGGCGCGCTCGTGCGGACCGTCGAGGGCGAGATCGACGCGACGCTCGAGACGAAGCTGCTGCGCGCCCGGGAGGCGGTCATCGACAGCCTGTCCGGCCGACAGGAGCCGTCACAGGGTGACGATGAGCCTTCCTGAGGCCGAGGTCGCCGAGGCGGTCACGCAGCGTCTCGAGGAGCACGCCACGGCCGTGCGACACACCGACCTGCACCTGCGCCACGGCCGGGTGACCGACCTGATCGGACTGATCGTGGAGGCCACCGGGGTCGAGGCGGAGGTCGGTGAGGTGTGCCACATCGCCACCGGCCGGGACAGCAGGCCCACGCCGGCCGAGGTGGTCGGCTTCCGGGCGGGGAGGACCCTCCTCATGCCTCTCGGGGAGGTCCACGGGATCGGGCCGGGGGACCGCGTCACCGCGACCGGGAAGGCCGTCCGGGTTCCTACCGGGCCGGCGCTGCTGGGACGGGTGCTCGACGGGCTCGGGCGCCCCATCGACGGCGGTCCTGCCGTCGACGACCTCCCGCGTGCCGGGATCGAGGCGGCCCCCCCGAGCCCGATGGAGCGCCCCCGCATCACCGAGCGGGTGTCGCTCGGGGTCCGGGCGCTCGATGCGCTCGTGCCGTGTGGGCGCGGGCAGCGGCTGGGCATCTTCGCCGGGTCCGGCGTCGGCAAGTCCTCGCTGCTGGGCATGATCGCGCGCTCGACCAACGCCGACGTCAACGTCATCTGCCTCGTCGGCGAGCGCGGGCGCGAGGTCCGCGAGTTCATCGACCGCGACCTCGGTCCCGAGGGTCTGGCGCGCAGCGTCGTCGTCGTCGCGACCTCCGACCAGCCCGCGCTCGTCCGGATCAAGGCCGCGCTGACCGCGACGACGATCGCCGAGCGGTTCCGCGACATGGGCGCGGATGTCGTCCTGATGATGGACTCGGTGACGCGCTTCGCGATGGCCCAGCGCGAGATCGGCCTGGCGATCGGCGAGCCGCCGGCCACGCGCGGTTACACGCCCAGCGTCTTCGCGCTGCTGCCGCGGCTCCTGGAGCGCTCCGGGACGAGCGCGCTCGGATCGATCACCGGCCTGTACACGGTCCTCGTGGACGGCGACGACATGAACGAGCCGATCGCCGACGCGGTCCGCTCCATCCTCGACGGGCACGTCGTGCTGACCCGTGAGCTCGCACACCAGGGGCACTATCCGGCGATCGACGTCCTGCAGTCCGTGAGCCGTCTCGTCGGCGAGATCATGGACCCGGAGACGCGGTCAGCCGCGCAGGAGCTGCGGACCCTGCTGGCCGCCGAGAAGGACAAGCGCGATCTCGTCGCCATCGGCGCGTACGAGCGCGGAACGGATCCCGTCGCGGACCGCGCCCTGGACCTCAAGCCGTCGATCGACGCGTTCCTGCGGCAGTCCGTCGACGATCGAGGGGACGCGCAGGCGGCCGACGCCGCGCTGCATGCGGTGGTCGGAGGTGCCGGCACGGTCGGCGGGGGGCCGCCGGCGGTCGACGGCACCGCCTTCCTCGACGGTGCGCGGGACGACGGCCACAGCCCCTCCGTCGCCGACCCGCAGCACGCCGCGAGCCCGTCCGCGATACCCCCGCTGAACCTGGGGGTCTGAGATCAGAACGCGGTGGTGCCCGAGCGCTTGAGCTCGAAGCCGTGCTTGTCGGCGTTGGTGCACCGCATCGTGCCCTTGCCCGCCCGGCAGGTCACGCCCTTGATCGTCTTGCGCTTCCCGGTCTTCAGCGTCGTGTACCGCGACACCTTGAACGGCATCTTCGCGAAGCAGCCGGCGTTGAGGACCGACGCTCCCCGGCGGGCGACCCGGCCGCTGGCCTGGAACGCACGGGTGCAGGAGCCCTTCTTGCCCTGGCGGCGGATCACGCACGTGACGCTGCTGCCGGTCTGCGCGCATCGGATGTTCTTGCTCGCGTCCTGGAAGCCGACGCGGGCGCTCGCGGTCGCACCGGGGGCGTCCGCGGCGCTCGGGGAGGTGATCGGGGCGATGGCGAGCACCGCGACGGTGCATGCCGAGAGGCACAGGGCGCGGCCGGGGATCCGGAGATCGGTCATTGGAGTACCTCGGTTCGTGGGTGCGGGCAGGGGAGTCGACCGCGGGTCAGGTGCAGCGTACGGTCCATGCGCGCGGCGATGTCCGCGTCGTGGGTGATCAGCAGGATCGTCGGGCGCCAGGGCAGCGTCAGCAGGTTGCCGATCACCCGGTCGGCGACGTCCTCGGGAAGGTGCGCGGTCGGCTCGTCGAGCACGAGCAGCGCGGGGCGGGTCAGGAGCGCTCGCGCCAGGACCACGCGCTGCCGCTGCCCGCCGGAGAGCTTGAGCGCATCGTCGCCGAGCGCCGTGGCCGGGCTCGCGAGCGCATCGGGGGTGAGCCGGTCGGCCTCCGCCAGCCGCGCGGCCTCGGCGACCTGCGCGGGGGTGGCGTCCGGACGTCCGAGCGCGATGTTGTGCGCGATCGAGCCGGGCAGGAGCACGCTGTCCTGCAGCGCGACGCCGAGCTGCCGACGCAACCCGGGCAGGTCCAGGTCCTCGAGCGGGATGTCGTCGGCGAGCACGCGCCCGTGGTCGGGGCGGTACAGGCCGAGCAGGAGCGCGGCCACCGTCGTCTTGCCGGCGCCGTTGGCCCCCATCAGCGCGACGCGGTCGCCGGGGGCGAGGTCGAGGTCGACGCCGGCCAGCACCTCCCGATCGCCGTAGGCGAAGCCCACGCCGCGCATCGTCATGCGGCCGTGGAACGCGATCACGTCCGTCCCACCGTACGCGTCTCCCGGCGCCGAGCGCAGGAGCGCCTGCACGCGGTCGAGCGCGGCCGCGCCCTCGATGAGCCGGGGGACCGCGTTGGACAGACCGGCCGTCTGCCGGAGCCCGAGCGCCATGATCGCGTAGAACGCCAGCATCGCCCCGGTGCTCATCGTCCCGCGGTTCACCAGGATCCCGCCGACGACCAGCACGATGACGCCGATGCCGGTGGCCGCTGCGCCGTGCGCGGCGACGTACCGCGCCTCGGAGCGTGCGGCGTGCGCGCTGGCGTCGGCGTAGTGGTCGATCTCCTGCGAGAACCGCGCGATCTGCTCCTGCTCCGCGCCCGACGCGCGGATGGTGGGCAGGCCGCCGAGCAGGACCTGCCAGCGGTCGCTGAGGCGATGGGCCGCCTGCTGCCACAGCACGGCGCGACGCCGGAAGACGTGAGCGAACGCGCGTGTGGCGACGATGGTCAGCGGAACGGTGACGGCCAGCACCGCGGACAGCACCGGGCTCAGGATCACGCTCACGACGCCGAGTGGTACGAGCGTGACGACCGCGGGAAGCGCCTGGCCGACGAGCGTGCGCGCCATCCGGTCGACGTCCTCGCAGTCCCTGACGACGGCGGCGTGCAGCTCTCCCGGGGGGCGCTGGTCGTGCCACGCCAGCGGCTGCGTCATCACCGTGGCGGCGAGGTCGGCGCGGAGCCGGCCGACCGCTTCGTGGCTGATCCGGGCCGTGTAGCTGCGCGTGGCGGCGATCGCCGCCGCGCTGAGGGCGGCGCACGCCGCGACGAGCAGCCCGCCGACGATGATCGCCTGCTCGTCGCCGCGGGCGATGTCGCGGTCGAAGATGCGGCGCACGAGCAGGGCGATCGGGATCAGGGCCAGCGACTGCGCCCCCGCCAGCAGCACCGCGGTCACGATCTGCGTGCGGAGGTCCAGCAGCGACCGGATGTCGCGGAGCACCCCGATCACAGCAGGCTCCGCACGAGCTCGGTGGGGCGGGTCAGGTCCGGACCGCAGACCAGGCGGTGGGCGGGGATC
>NZ_JBFIGP010000016.1:0-28263 GCF_041602235.1 Paraconexibacter sp. | reverse complement strand
GAGAGCTGCCCCGAGCGCAGGACCTCGAGCACGCGCTCCTCCTCCTCGCGGCCGAGCACCGGTCGCGCCAGCGGGATCTCCTCGCTCACGCAGGCCTCCCGGCCGGGCTGCCGTCGTCGGCGGCGGGTTGCGCCTGCCGGGGAAGCTCCGCGTACTCGAAGGACGCCACCAGCGCTTCCCACGAGGCGGCGATCACGTTCTGGGCGACTCCTATCGTGCCCCAACTGCGCTGCCCGTCCGAGCTCTGGACGAGCACCCGCGTGGTCGCGCCGGTGCCGTGGTGCTGGTCCAGCAGGCGCACCTTGTAGTCCGTGAGCTCGATGTCGCGCAGGTGCGGGTGGAACTCCGCGATCACCGACCGCAGCGCGGCGTCCAGGGCGTTGACCGGGCCGTTGCCCTCGGCCGAACGGACGTAGCGCTCGCCCTCCACCCAGATCTTTATGGTCGCGGTGCACTCGACGTGCCCCTGGGCGTTCTGCTCGACGATCGTGCGCCATGACTCCAGGGTGAAGAGCGGCTCGTAGTCCCCCACCTGCTTGTGGAGCAGCAGTTCGAAGGACCCGTCCGCCGCCTCGAACTGGTACCCGCGCGCCTCCAGCTCCTTGACGTTGTCGATCGCCCGCTGCGCCGCGGCGTCGTCCATCTCGATCCCGGCGGACCGGGCCTTCTCGGCGACCGTGTGCCGCCCCGCGAGCTCGGAGACGATCAGCTGACGCTCGTTGCCGACCAGTTCGGGCTCCATGTGCTCGAACGTCGAGGCGTCCGCCCGCACGCCCGCGACGTGCAGCCCGCCCTTGTGCGCGAACGCGTTGCGGCCGACGAACGGCTGCGTCGCGTTCGGGACCTGGTTGAGGAGCTCGTCGACGAAGTGCGCCGTCTCGGTCAACCGGATGATGCGCTCCCCGGGGAGGGCGTCGATGCCGAGCTTGAACTGCAGGTTGCCGATGATCGACACGAGGTTCGCGTTGCCCGTGCGCTCCCCGATCCCGTTCATCGTGCCCTGGACCTGCGTGGCACCGTTCAGCACGGCGGCGAGCGTGTTGGCGACCCCGCACTCGAGGTCGTTGTGGCAGTGGATCCCGACCGGGACGCCCTCGAGCACCGAGACGACCTCGGCCACCGCGGACCCCACCTGATGGGGCAGGGACGAGCCGTTGGTGTCGCACAGGACGACGCGCTCCGCGCCCCCGGCGGCGGCGGCGCGCAGGCAGTCCAGCGCGTACGCCGAGTCCGAGCGCCAGGCGTCGAAGAAGTGCTCGGCGTCGTAGATCACGCGCTTGCCGGCCTCGACCAGATAGGCCACCGACTCCTGGATCATCGCCAGGTTCTCCTCGCGGCCGACCTTCACGACCTTCTCGAGGTGCAGGTCCCACGTCTTGCCCACCAGCGTGCACACGCCCGCGAAGCATCGCGCGAGGACCTGCAGGTTCTCGTCCTGGGCGGCGGCGACGCCGCGGCGGCGCGTCATGCCGAACGCGACGATCTGCGCGTGGTCGAACGTCTCCTGCCCGAGAAGGTCGAAGAGCTCGAGCTCCTTCGGGTTGGAGGCCGGGAAGCCGGCCTCGATCAGGTCGACCCCGAGGTCGTCGAGCTTGTGGGCGACGCGGACCTTCTCGTGCGCGGTGAGGGACATCCCCTCGCCCTGCATGCCGTCGCGCAGGGTGGCATCGTAGATCTGGACGGTGTGGTTCATGGTGGCGGTTCCTGGAAGTGGCGGGTGTTCGGACGGGAGCGCGGCGACCGGCGCCCGCGCGTCACCCGCGCGGGTTCAGGTCGCCCTGGGAATTCGCCCGTCGCGGAAGCCGAGCACCCTGCTCACGCCTCCACCGCGGCCGTCGCCGGGACCGGGTCCAGCCAGTCGCGGTACTGGGCGGCCCGCCCGTACAGCGCGTCCTCGAACAACGCCTGCACGGCCTTGGTGACGGGACCGGGACGGCCGTCGCCGATCGCGTGGTCGTCCACCTCGCGGATCGGGGTCAGCTCGGCCGCCGTGCCGGTCACGTAGATCTCGTCCGCCAGGTAGAGCTCACCGCGCGAGATGTCGCGCTCGATCAGCTCGTACCCGAGATCGCGGGCGATCTGGATCGCGGAGCGGCGGTTGATGCCGTCGAGGATCGACGCGGTGAGCGGCGGCGTCGAGATCACGCCGTCGCGGACGACGAAGATGTTCTCGCCCGAGCCCTCGCACACGTGGTTGTGGTCGTCGAGGAGGATCGCCTCCTCGTAGCCGGCCTTGTGCGACTCGATCTTCGCGAGCACCGAGTTCAGGTACTGACCGCAGGCCTTCGCCTGCGGGATCAGCGACTCCGGGCTGATGCGCCGCCACGAGCTCACCTTGGCGCGCACCCCGTTGGCCTTGCCCTCCTCGCCGAGATAGGAGCCCCACTCCCACACGGCGATCGCCACGTCGACCGGCGCCTCGAGCGGGAAGAGGCCCATCGTGCCGTACCCGCGGTAGACGAGCGGGCGGATGTAGCAGGAGCGCATGCCGTTACGGGCGATGAGATCGAGCGTCGCCTGCCGGATCTGCTCCTTCGTGAACGGGATGTCCATGTAGTACAGCCCGGCGCTGCGGTACAGCCGGTCGACGTGCTCCTCGTGACGGAACACCGCCGGCCCGATCTCGGTGTCGTAGCACCGGACGCCCTCGAACACCCCGGTGCCGTAGTGCAGCCCGTGGGTGAGGACGTGGACCTTCGCGTCCTCCCACTTGACGAACTCCCCGTTCATCCAGATGAGGTCGGCCTGCTGCACGTCGCTGTCCTTGATCGTCGGGGTTGGTGTCTAGAGGTGCGCGAGAACCGCGTCCGTGGCCTCGGCGGTGCCGGCGGAGCCACCGAGATCGGGGGTCCGCAGACCCGCGTCGAGCGCGCGATCCACGGCCGACTCTAGCGCGGCGGCCTCGTTGTCCATAGCCAGACCGTGCCGCAGCAGCATCGCAGCGGACAAGAACATCGCCAGCGGATTGGCCACACCGGTACCCGCGATATCGGGCGCCGACCCGTGGACGGGCTCGAACAGGCCCGGTCCGGCGTCATCGCCCAGCGAGGCGCTCGGCAGCATGCCGATCGAACCGGTGATCATCGCCGCCTCGTCGCTGAGGATGTCCCCGAACAGGTTCTCGGTCACGATGACGTCGAAGTCCGACGGACGGGCGACCAGCTGCATCGCGGCGTTGTCGACGAGGACGTCCTCGAGCTCGACGTCCGGGAACTCCTGCGCGTGGATCCGGTGCACGACCTCCCGCCACTGCCGGGAGGTCTCCAGCACGTTGGCCTTGTCGACGCTGGACACCTTGTTCCGCCGCCCGCGCGCCGCGAGGAACGCGGTCCGGGCGATCCGCTCCACCTCGGCGACCGTGTAGAGGCACAGGTCCGACGCGGAGTCGGCGGTCCGGGTCTTCTCGCCGAAGTAGATGCCCCCGGTCAGCTCGCGGACGACGAGGAGGTCCGTTCCCTCGATCCGCTCGCGCCGCAGGGGACTCGCGTCGTAGAGCGCGGGCAGCGGTCGCACCGGGCGCAGGTTGGCGTACAGGCCCAGGGCCTTGCGCAGCCCCAGCAGGCCCTGCTCGGGCCGCGGCGCATCCGGGTCGGTCGTGTCCCACTTCGGTCCTCCGACCGCGGCCAGCAGGACCGCGTCGGCGCCGCGGCACGCGGCGAGCGTGTCGTCGGTCAGCGCGGTCCCGTGGGCGTCGATCGACGCGCCGCCGAACACGTGCTCCTCGACCTCCAGGTCCGGGACGAAGCGCTGCAGGATGGCGACGGCGGGGGCGCAGATCTCCGGCCCGATGCCGTCGCCGGGCAGGGTGACGATCCTCGGCACGGGCTCAGACCTCCGTCGTGACGGGGCCGACCCGCTCACGGTCGCGTTCGTACGCGTCGATCGCGTCGGACTTGGTGAGCGTGATCGAGATGTCGTCGAGGCCGCCGAGGAGGCGACGCTTGATCTCCTGATCGATCTCGAACGGGAACTCGTCGACGGTCTGCGCTTCGAGGTCGACCCTCGCGGTCCCGCGACGGGCGATCTCCTCGCACTGCTCGCGCGGCAGCTCGATGGGCAGCACCCCGTTCTTGGTGCAGTTGTTCTTGAAGATGTCGGCGAACCGCGGCGCGATCAGTGCCCGGAAGCCGTAGTCCATGAGCGCCCACGGGGCGTGCTCCCGACTCGACCCGCAGCCGAAGTTCTCACCCGCCACGAGGATCGGGTTCGGCGGCAGGTCGTAGCCGCCCGCGCGCCACTCGTGGAAGCAGAACTCCCCGAAGCCCGTGCGCTCCACGCGCTTCATGAAGCGCGCGGGGATGATCTGGTCGGTGTCGACGTCGTCCTGGTCGATGAACGTCACGCCGCCCTCGACGATGTTGATGGGATCCATGTCGGTCTCGTGCTCCTTGCCGTGACGGCTAGTTCCAGTTGCGGATGTCGACGAAGTGGCCCTCGATGGCGGCCGCGGCGGCCATCTGCGGGGACACGAGGTGGCTGCGGGCGCCGCGGCCCTGGCGGCCCTCGAAGTTGCGGTTGGACGTGGACGCCACCCGCTCGCCGGGCGCCGCGACGTCCGGGTTCATGCCCAGGCACATCGAGCAGCCGGCGACGCGCCAGTCGAAGCCCGCCTCGGTGAAGATCTTGTCGAGACCTTCGGCCTCCGCCTGGGCCTTCACCTGCTGGGACCCCGGGACGACCATGGCGATCACGCCGTCGGCGACCTTGCGGCCCTTGATCATCGATGCCGCGGCCCTGAGGTCCCCGATCCGGGAGTTCGTGCACGAGCCGATGAACACGCGATCGAGCGTGATCTCGGTCATCGGGGTGCCGGCCTTCAACGCCATGTACTCGAGCGCCCGTTCGTCGCCGCCGTCCTGCGGCTCCGGGACGGTGTCGGTGACCTGCACGACCATCTCCGGCGTCGTCCCCCAGGTGACCTGGGGGCTGATCGCGGAGGCGTCGACGACGATCTCCGTGTCGAACGTCGCGCCCGCGTCGGTCCTCAGGTCGGCCCAGGCCGGGTCGATCGCCACCCCGCGCTCGCGCAGCCACGCGAACGTCGTCTCGTCGGGGGCGATCATGCCGGCGCGGCCGCCGCCCTCGATCGTCATGTTGCAGACGGTCATCCGGCCCTCCATCGAGAGCGCCTCGATGGCCGGACCGGCGAACTCGACGACGTGGCCCGTCGCCCCGTTGACGCCCATCTGCCCGATCGTCGCGAGGATGAGGTCCTTGGCGGTGACGCCGGGCCCGAGCTCACCCTCGTAGCGGATGCGCATCGACCGAGGCTTGGACTGCCCGAGGGTCTGGGTGGCCAGCACGTGCTCGACCTCGGAGGTGCCGATGCCGAAGGCCAGGGCACCGAACGCCCCGTGCGTGGCGGTGTGCGAGTCGCCGCAGACGATCGTCATCCCCGGCTGGGTGACGCCGAGCTCCGGCCCGATGACGTGCACGATCCCCTGCTTGTCGGAGCCCAGCGAGTAGATCGGGACCCCGAACTCCGCGCAGTTGGACTCGAGCTTCTCGACCTGCTTGCGGCTGAGCTCGTCCTTGATGAGCCGAGCAACCGGGGTGCCGTCGGTCGGCGTGTTGTGGTCGGCGGTGGCGAGCGTGCGGTCCGGGCGGCGGACCTTGCGACCCGCGAGCCGCAGACCGTCGAAGGCCTGCGGGCTGGTCACCTCGTGCACGAGATGCAGGTCGATGTAGATCAGCCCGTCGGTGACCTCGTGGGCGGCCCAGATCTTGTCGAACAGCGTGGTCGGGGTGGCGTGCGGCATGGGTCTCTCCTTGGTGATCAGCTGCGCCGGAGACCGGCGGACAGCACGGCGAGCAGCGTGGCGTCCCCGGGACCCGGGTTCTCGAAGTGGTGGGGCAGGTCGGCGTCGAACGTCACGCAGTCCCCCTGGCCGAGCTCGTGGCGCTCTCCGTCGATGACGAGCACGACGGCGCCCTGCTCGACGAGCGCGACCTCGCGGGCACCCGGCTCGTGCATCGGCGGATCGTCGTGGCGGCCGGTCTGCGCGCCGGCGGCGAGGACGTGGCGGGACAACTCGGCGCGCTGGCCGGGCATCGGCGCCGTGAGGACCGTGAAGGTGTGCCCGCGCCGGGCGGCCCCGCCCCGGCGTCCCTCGCCGTCGCGTACGACGGTGACGCTGCCGGACTCGTCCAGGCGCAGCAGCTGCGACAGCCGCAGCTCCAGCCCGGCGGCGATCTTGCCCGCCACCTGCAGGGTGGGACTCGTCTCGCCCCGCTCGACCTGGCTGAGCATCGGGGCACTGACCCCGGAGCGCTCGGCGAGATCGCGCAACGACAGGTCCATCGCCTCGCGCAGGGCCCGCACGCGCGGGCCGATGCGGATCTGGCGCTCGATGTCGTCGACGGTGTGCATCAGGACGACTGTACGTTATCACGTACAGTCGTCCTGGCGTCCCGTCACCGCCGGGTGGTGAGGGTCCTCGTCACGTCACGCCCGCTCGTGAGGGTCGCCGTGACGCGCACGCGAAGCGGCCCGGACGGGAGACCCCGCCCACGGATCCGCAGCGACTCGGTGCGGTCCCCCACGGTCCTCCGAGTGCCGTAGCGCCGGACGACGCGCGAACCGCGCAGGACCACGACCCGCACCCGGGCCGCGCGATCGACCTTCCACCGCAGGGTGCTCCCGGCAGACCCCAGGCGCGGGGCCGCGAGACGCACGTCCCGCACCGACGCGCAGGACGGCGCGGCCGCGAACCGGGGCCCCCGGCGCAGCACACCTCCTCGCAGCTGCAGCGCGATCCGGCGCGTGTGGGTCCCGGACGGGACGTCCCGCGAGAACACGACCACGAGGTCGCCGCTGCGGCGTCCCCGCGGCGGACGCACCCGGACGGTCCCGCCCTTCGTCGACACGCTGCCACGGGCGATCGTCGCCAGGACCCGGCCGGTGCCGGGAGCCACCAGGTGCACGCGGTAGCGCACCCGCTCGCTCCCGGGCCGTGGCCGGACCCGGATCCGGGCGCCGCGGGTCCGGGACACGCTCACCGTGAGGCTGCCCACGCCGGCCCGGGCCGGGCAGGCGTTGCCGAGGACCTGCAGGCGCTGCTCGGGCGCGGCGAGCACGTCCTTGCGGCAGTACGGCGGCCGGTTCCATGCCTCCTGCGCGAACGTCCGCATCTGATCGGTGCGGTGCGGGCTCAACGGGTTCTCCGACTGGCCGTAGGTCACGAACGTCTCCGAACGCGCCGGGCAGCCCTTCGCCTCGAAGTCCGCCGCCATCACGAAGCTCGCGCCGTGGATGATGTCCGGGTAGCCCTTGGCCTTGTTCCACGGCGCGGTGATCGCGTTGAACACGCCCAGACCGCCGGGCCCGCCCGGGACCGGCACCGTCTCGCCGCCGGCGGTCTCCGACTGGTAGTCGCGCAGCGTCCCGTCGAGCGGGATGCCGGCCGCCTGCAGGTCCTTCACGGCGTCGGCCAGAGCACCGCGCACGATCGGCGTGTCGGCGAGACCGCGCGGGGTGTTCACCGGGTCCGCCGGGTCGAAGGGCACGCGGAACGCGCGCAGCCCGATCTCGTTGGTGCCCTGCGTCCCGGCCGGCAGCGACTGCGTGGCCGGGAACGCCCGTGAGGCGAACCGACGGAAGAGGACCGCGCCCTTGGCGTCGAGCTCGTCGGTGAGATCCCACGCGGCGAGCACGTCGCACGCCTGCGAGACGTCGACCCCGTTCATCGTCGGGTTCGCCCGGCACAACGCCACGAGCTCGTCCCGCCACAGCTCGCCGAGGTACTGGCGGTTGCCCGTGATCGCGTGCTCGAGGTCGGCGACCGTGAAGCGGTTGCCGGTCCGGCCGTCACGGCCCGCCAGGCGGTCCTGGATGATCCGGACACCGAGACGCGTGCGCGGCGTGCGCTCCGTCCGCTCGATCCCGATGATCCGGTCGTAGCCCTCCAGCAGCTGCGCCGGGTTGGTCATCCAGTGCGAGTCGTTCCCGTTCTCGACGAAGTCGCGGCGGAACAGGTACGGGATCCGGTCGTTGCCGATGATCCCGGGCGCGGCGGCCTTCGGCGAGTCCTCCCAGTCGCACGCCGAGCGTGAGCCGTCCAGCACGGGCAGCCCGATCGACGCGAACGTCGCGACGCCGAGTGCCACGTTGCACCGCTGCGCGTGGGCATCCGTGACGCCCGGCGTCGCGCCGTTCATGGAGTAGTAGCTCTCGCCGTTGCGGTCGGCCGCGAGCGAGTTGACCCACGGGATGCCCTGGTACTTCTCCTGGATCTCGTGGTACTCGCGCACCGACTGCGCGCGATCGTTCTCGTAGAAGTGGTTGAGGTAGCGGAAGTTGGTGGCGTTGGAGTCCGCCAGCGTGTAGGCCGTGGCCGGGTTCCACGGGAACAGCGGCAGGCCGAAGATCGACGTGAGCACCGGCCCGTGGTCGGTCTCGTGGATGGTGCGCTTGACCGGCGCGCCGTCCTTGACCGGGACCTCCACCGTGGTCGCCGTCATGTCCTTGTAGGTCCCGTCGACGAGGTACTGCCGCGGGTTCGCCGGGTTCAGCTTCTCCTCGAAGGGCGTGAAGCGGAACGCCGTGGCGACGGTGTGCGACCACGCCAGCCCGCGCGTGTGCCCGATCAGCACGAGCGGGACGCCGTACAGGGCCGCCCCGGACACGTCCATCTTGCCCGGGATGCGCAGGTGCACCTGCCACAGGCGCTCCGCGCCGTGCCAGGGGAAGTGCGGGTTGCCCAGCAGCATCCCGAGCCCGTCGTCGGTGGCCTCGCTGCCGAGACCGATCGCGTTGGACCCGATGCCGCCGGCCTGCAGGCGGTTCCTGAGCTCGAGGGCCAGATCACGCTGCTCGGCCGCGGACCGGGCGGGACCCGGGTCCAGGGCGGGAGCGGCGTTCACGATGCCCGGGATCGCCACGCCACCGGAGGCCAGCGAGGCGAGCTGGTAGAAGCGCCGGTAGACGTCGACGACCGTGATCGGCCGGACCCACTCGGCCCCGCGGCATCGCGGGTCGGGGAGACCGTCCGCCCCGCCGACGTCCTCGAGGTAGTCGTTGTAGCCGGCCACGTAGCCGCGGACCAGCGCCCGGACCTCCGGGAGCGGGCCGCGCGGGGGCGCCTCGTCGGCGAGCTTCTCGACGAAGCCGCGCGCGTTGATCCAGCGGTAGTACGCGTCGGCGTCGAGGTTCTTGACCGTCTGCGCGTTGCCGGAGAAGTACCACGTCTTGTCGGCCCCGAAGTACCTGGAGCGGTCCCCCGCGACCGTGACGTAGGAGTCGGCGATCGTGCAGAGGTTGTCCTCGGCGAACGCGTAGCCGACGCCGTATCCCAGCGACGCCTCGTTGCGGGCGTCGATGTGCGCGACGCCGTGCCGCGTGCGCCTGACGGTGGCGCCGTACTCCCCGGTGGCGCGGCCACCGACGCGGCGGTAGCCCGTCCACGGCGCGCCCGAGTTCTCGCTCGTCGAGGCCGATGGCGGCGAGGACGTACGCGCGGCCGCGGTGGAGTGCGGCAGGACGACGAGACAGGCCGCGGCGATCGCGAGTACCCGACCGGCGCGGTCGAGCGACGGGAACGACGGACGTTGCGGCTTCACAGGACCCCCTCGGAGACTGACCATGGCGCCGCGCGACGACGCGGCACGGGCAGCACGGTACCTGTACGACAGCGTTCATGTGCCGCCGGCCGGCACGGGCGAGCCCGTCGGCCCCGGGAGACCACGGCGCTGCGCGATGACGGCGAGCACCATCGCGGTGTCGGCGATCGCCACGCCGGTCAGGTGGTCCTCGCGCGCCGCGAAGTCCTCGATGATCGCGTCGAGCGCCGCCGGCAGGGCATCCGCGTCCCCGTCGGCGATCGCCTGGACGGCCGCGGCCGCCCGCTCGAACGGCGGCGGCCCCTGGCGCATCGTGGCGATCGCCTCCGGCAGTCGTTCGTCCGCCTGCGACCACGACGCCGCGAGCGCCTCCGCCCATGCCGCCGCGGGTGACCCGGCCGCGCCCTCGTCGCCGTCGATCGCCTGCAGCACCGCCGGCGCCGCCGCGTCCGCCAGCGCGGGGTCACCGCTCAGGATGGCGGCCTTCATCCATCCGACCAGGCGCCCGAACGAGGCCGGCGGTGCGAGGTCCCACGAGGCGGCGTAGGTCGCGGACGCGCGGGCGAACGCCCGCGACGCCCCGGCCTCATCGCCGGCCATCAGGGCGCGATGCGCGACCCCGTCCGCCGCGACGGCCTCCGCCTGCAGTTGCCGGTGGCGCTCCTCGGTCATGGACCGAGTCTGCCACCTGCGAGATCACCCCGCCGGCGCCGCCACCGCTCCGCTCGCGGACGGCATCAGGCCGTACGCCAGGCGGACGAGGATCCGCGCAGTCTCGACCACGTCGTCGAGCATCACGTGCTCGTCGACCCCGTGGATCGCCAGCGGGCGCGGCCCGACCATCACGGTCGGGATGCCGCTGGCCGTGAAGAGGCGCATGTCCGCGCCCCACGGGACCCCGGCGACCCGCGCCTCGCCGCGCTCCGCGGCGACCGCCTCGACCGCCCGCCGGCTGAGGACGTGGTCCGCCGGGGTGCGTGCGCTCGCGAAGATCGCACCCGGCCAGGTGAGCTCCACCGGTGGACCGTCGTCGTCGCACGCCGCGGCCACGGCGCGCTCGACCGCGGCCTTCGCCTCGGCGACGTCCTCCCCCACCCTGACCGGCGCGCGGCCCTCGAACACCAGGAGATCGGGGACGGTGCTCGACCAGTCCCCGGCCGCGACGCGACCGACCGACACCGGGTAGGGCAGGTCGAGCGCCGCCATCGCCGGGTCCTCGACGGCGTCGTTGAGCGAGCGCTCCAGGTCGAGCAGCGCGCGATGGACGGGGAGATACCGGTCGATCGCCGAGATGCCCTGGGAATGGAACGCGGCGTGGGCGGCGACGCCGCGGATCTCCCCCCGGAAGGTGATCGCCCCGGCCTGCGCGCAGACCACGTCGAAGCCGGTCGGCTCCGGGATCACGCACGCGTCCCAGGCAGCGTCCTCGCGGAGCGCGGCGAACGCCCCCAGGCCCCCGTCCTCCTCCGAGGAGACGACGAGGAGCACCGGATCGAGCATCTCCGCACCCCGCAGCGCCGCGACCGCATGGAGCGCCGCGACCAGCCCGGCCTTCATGTCCGCCGCACCGCGCCCGTACACCGCGCCGTCCTCGAGCGCACCCGACCATGGGGATCCGTGACGCCAGGGCTGCGTGCCCGGGCCGACCACGTCCACGTGCGCGCAGATCGCCAGCCGCGGCCGCCCGGGAACGCGACCGGCCGCCGCGCGTCCCGGCACCCCGACCCGCAGTCCCGCCAGCTCGCTGCGCGGCGCCTCCTCCCCCGGAAACCCCGGGGCCGCGCGCACCGCGTCGAGGTCGTGCTCGGCGAGCGTGGCCTCAAGCCCCAGGGCACGGGCACGGTCGCGCAGGTGCTCCAGCGCGGGTCGTTCGGAACCCGTCACGCTCGGGATCCGGACGAGGGCCGCGAGGTCCGCGGCCATCGCGTCCGGATCCAGGGCCGCGAGCGCGGCCGGCACCCCGCTCACGGGGTGGCGAGCAACGCGGCGCGGTCCTCCTGCGGTGCGTCGGCGGCCGCCCGGGCGCGGCGGACCGCGCTGGAGAGCGCCCGCGCGTACGCCTCGCCCGCGGCCTCGATGATGTCGGTCGCGACCGCCTGCCCTGCACCCGTCACGCGCTCGCCCGCCAGGACGCCGGGCGTCGCGTGCGCGATGGCCGCACCGGGGTCTCCGAGCTCCACGACGACGCTGACCTCGCCGAGCGCGTCCTGGCCGCCGGTCACCGCGTCCACCCGGAACTCGCGCAGGCGTGCGTCGATCGCGGTGGCCGCGTTGATCGCCCGGAAGATCGCGTCCACGGGACCGTCACCGGTGAAGGACCCTTCGACGGACCTGCCGTCCGGGGTCGAGACACCCACGGTCGCGTGCGGGGGACGTCGCGAGGACGCCTCCACGTCGAACCACTCGAGCGTGAACCCGGGGACCTCGGCACGAAGCTCATCGGTGACGAGCGCCTCGAGGTCCATGGCGGTGACCTGCTTCTTCTTGTCCGCGATGTCCTTGAACCGCTTGAAGGCCGTGTTGAGCGTCGCGCCGTCGATCGGGTAGCCGAGATCCTCCAGCGCCTGCTTGAGCGCGTGCCGGCCCGAGTGCTTGCCGAGCACCAGCGAGTTGGCGTCGAGCCCGACGCTGCGCGCGTCCATGATCTCGTAGGTGGTCCGCTCCTTCAGGACGCCGTCCTGGTGGATGCCCGACTCATGGGCGAACGCGTTGCGACCGACGATCGCCTTGTTGGGCTGGACCGGGTAGCCGGTCAGGCGGCTCACGAGCCGGCTCGTGCGGGCGATCTCGGTCGTGACGACGCCGCAGTGCAGGCCGAGCTCCGCGCCGCGCGTGTGCAGCAGCATCACGAACTCCTCCAGCGAGGCGTTGCCCGCCCGTTCGCCGATGCCGTTGATCGCGCCCTCGACCTGCCGCGCACCGGCGAGGACGCCGGAGAACGAGTTCGCCACGGCGAGCCCGAGATCGTCGTGGCAGTGGGTCGACAGCACCGCTCCGCGCAGGTCCGGGACCAGCTCGTAGAGCCGGGTGAGGAACGCCGCGTACTCGGCGGGCATCGCGTACCCGACCGTGTCGGGGATGTTGATCGTGGTCGCACCCTCGTCGAGCGCGATCTGCACCACCTCGGCGGTGAACTCCACGTCCGCCCGCGTCGCGTCCATCGGCGAGAACTCGACGTCGGCACACAGCGCGCGGGCCTGGGCCACGGACGCCCTCGCCAAGCCCTTGACGTCCTCGCGGGTCGCCATGAGCTGGTGCTCGATGTGGATGTCGGACGTGGAGACGAACGTGTGGATCCGCGGACGCTCGGAGTCCTGGACGGCCTCCCACGCGCGATCGATGTCGGCGGGGTTGGCGCGCGCGAGCCCGGCGATGACGGGGCCCTGGACCTCCTGGGCGATGGCGCGCACCGCCTCGAAGTCGCCGGGCGAGGCGATCGGGAAGCCCGCCTCGATGACGTCGACCCCGAGCCGCGCGAGCTGCTGCGCGATCTCGAGCTTCTCGGCGGTGTTCAGGGAGATGCCCGGCGACTGCTCGCCGTCACGGAGGGTGGTGTCGAAGATGAGGACGCGGCCGGCGTCCGTGGGGGCGGTCGCGTCAGCGGGTACGGCGGGATCGGTCATGGCGTTCGGGTGCTCCTTCTCGGGCTTCGGTCTCGGACTCTTCCACTTCGGTTCGCGGCAAAGCGGCCGCCCACGCGCTATTCCCCCCGAAGGGGGAGGAGCAGAAGAAGTCGGAGGTCGAGCGAGAACGCCATGTGACCCGCGCAAGGCTAGCAGCGCAGGCTGGGCGGGCCAACCCCGGGACGTGCGAGGATGCCGCGGTGCGCCGACGCCCCACCTTCCTGAGCCTCGCGGTCCTGGTCACGACCGCCGCCGTCGCGACATCGGGGGCGGCCGCGAGCACCCCCGACGTGGGCGGGTTCCACAGCCTGGTGCCGGTCGGCCAGGGTGAGACCGCCGACGTCTTCGAGACGGCGGCGTTCCTGGCCGCCGGGACGATCCCCTCGAGCTTCGAGAACCAGCGCGCCATGTTCGAGGCGCTGCCCAAGGCCGGCCCAGGGGTGAGGACGTCCGATCTCGGCCGCTTCTTCAAGCCGGCCCCGTTCGGGGTGCCCGCCGGAACCCCCTCCGAGACCATCTCCCCCCGAGCGGGCACGACGATCACGCGCGACGCGTACCGCGTACCCCACGTCGTCGGGACGACGCGCGCGAACGTCATGTGGGGCGCCGGATGGGCCGTCGCGCAGGACCGGCTCTTCCTCATGGACGTCATTCGGCGCACGGCACGCGGGCGCATGACGGCGTTCATCGGTCCTGGCCCCAACGGAGAGAACGTCGCGGCCGACGTCGCCCAGCGCCAGGTCACCGACTACACCGACGAGGAGCTCGCGGCGATGGTCCAGCGGCTCGCCGACACGGGACCCGAGGGCGCGCAGGTCGTCCGCGACGTCGACGACTACCTCGCCGGCGTGAACGCCTACATCTCCGACGCCCGAAGCGACCCGCGGCTGATGCCCGCCGAGTACGCCGCGCTCGCACAGCCGCTGGAACCCTTCTCCCGTGCCGACGTCGCCGCGACCGTCGGACTCATCAACGGCTACTTCGGCCGGGGCGGCGGTGTCGAGATCGAGAACGCGATCGCCTACCGGGCGGCCTGGTCGCGGTTCGGGAAGGCCAAGGGCGAGAAGGTCATCGCCGACTTCCGGGCCAAGGACGATCCGGAGGCGCCGGTCACCACCACCCGGCGTTTCCCGTTCGACGATCCCGGACCGCCTCGGCCCGCGGCGAGCGCGCTCCCCGACGACGGGACGCTGCAGGACGCCGGGGTCGTCCGGAACGCGAGCGCCACCGGCGGGGGCTCCTCCACGGCGCCGCACTGGCTGGCGACGCTGCGCGCCCGCGGCGGCCTGCGTCTGCCGCGCCACGCGTCCAACGCGATGGCGATCCCCGCGAAGGAGTCCGCGAGTGGGACGCCGCTGTTCGTGGCGGGCCCCCAGGTCGACTTCTACGCACCGTCGCTGGTCCACGAGATCGACCTCCAGGGTCCGGGCATCAGCGTTCGCGGAGTCGGCGTCCCAGGCCTCGGCCCGTACGTGATCATCGGCCGCGGCAAGGACTTCGCCTGGAGCATCACGACCGCGCAGGGCGACAACACCGACACCTTCGCGGAGCGCCTGTGCGAGCCGGACGGAAGCCCCGCCACCCTGGAGTCCGCGCACTACGTCCGCGGCAAGACCTGCGTGCCGCTCGAGCAACGCGACGAGCCGGTGACGTGGCGCCCGGGACCCGCCGACCTGTCCACCGACCCGACGACCGCACCGTACTCGGCGACGTTCCACACCGAGCGATCGGTCCACGGTCCGATCATCGCCCGGGCGACCGTCGGCGGGAAGCCCGTCGCCTACGCGCTCGCGCGGTCCACCTACTTCCACGAGCTCGAGACGGCGGCGGCGATCGCCCGGATCAACGCGGGGACCCGTGGCGTCCGCGACTTCCTGTCCACCGCCGCCCGCATGACCGGGTCCTACAACCTCTTCTACGCAGACCGCAAGAACGTCGGCTACATCCAGTCGGGGGTCTACCCACGCCGCGCCCGCGGGACGCACAGCGACCTTCCCGCGTGGGGCGACGGCAGGTACGACTGGCGCGGCTTCGACCCCGTCACCCGTCGCGCCTCCTACCTGCCGCCAGAGCGGCTGCCACAGGAGATCGACCCCGAGCGCGGCTACCTCCTGAGCTGGAACAACAAGCAGGCCCCCGGGTGGCGGGCGTCCGACTACGACTGGGAGTACGGCTCCGTCCACCGCTCGCAGCGACTCGAGCGCCGGGTGCGCGGAGCGATCAAGGGCAAGCGCAAGCTGACCCTCGGCGGCCTCGTCGGCATCATGGGCGACGCCGGTACCGTCGACGTCCGGGGGCAGGAGGCGCTGCCGTGGATGCTGCGGGTCGTCGGGCATCCGAGTGATCCGACGCTCGGTCACGCCGCCGACCTCCTGCGCAGCTGGCGCAAGGACGGGGCCCACCGTGTCGACCTCGACGGTGACGGCAGCTACGACGCCTCGCCCGCGGTCGCCCTGATGGACGCCTGGTGGCGCCCGGCCACGACCGCCATGTTCCGTCCCGTGCTGGGCGAGCGGCTCATGGACGCCATCGCGACCATCAACCCCGTCGACTACCTGCCCACCGACGGCCCGGACACGTGGTTCTACGGCTGGATGAGCTACGTGCACAAGGACCTGAGAGCGGTCCTCGGTCGCCGCATCACGCAAGCGCCGTCGCGGGTGTACTGCGGCCGGGGGTCGATCTCCCGCTGCCGGACCCTGCTGCGGCGCACGCTGCGGGACGCGGTCGACGCCGTGACCCGGCAGTACGGCAGCCTCGACGGCGCGAGGATCGCGACCACCTGCCCGGTCACCCAGCCCCCGAGCTGCGACCAGCTGGACTTCATCCCCGCGGGGGCCATCGAGCTGCCGCCCACGCCGTGGCAGGACCGCGGCAGCTTCCAGCAGGCGGTGGAGGTCGGCGCGGCCCCCTAGGGGACGAGCACGACCTTGCCGATGTTGCGCCGCTCGGTGAGGATCCGGTGCGCGTCGGCGGCCCGGTCGAACGGCACGACGTCGGAGACCACCGGATCGACGGTGCCGTCGTCGATCAGCGCTCGCAGCGGCGTGATCCACGGCTCGAGGGTGCCCCGGTCGTCCCACAGGCGCAGCATGTTGAGGCCGATCACCGCCTTGGAGTCGCTCATCTGATCCATGGCGTTGAACCCGCGGATCATGCGCAGCGCCTGCGGCGCCGCCTTCAGGAGGTTCTTCTTCTCGCCTGCCACGACGCTGCTCGCGCCGAAGGCGATGAGTCGTCCGCCGGGACGCAGGAGGTCGTAGCTGCGCTTCAGGGAGGAACCGCCGATCGCGTCCATCACCAGGTCGAACGGGGGCAGCCCCTTCTCCCAGCCCGACCGGGTGTAGTCGAGCGCCACGTCGACGCCGAACCCCGTGATGGCCTCGTGCTTGCCGGGCGACGCCGTGCCGTACACCTCGGCGCCGGTCCGCTTCGCGATCTGCGTCGCGGCGATCCCCACCCCGCCGGCGGCGGCGTGCACCAGCACCCGCTCCCCCGCACGCAGGCTGCCGTACCCCAGGAGACCCGCCCACGCGGTCGCGTAGTTCACCGGGATCGCGGCCCCCTGCTCGAAGCTCAGCGCGTCCGGCAACGGGACGACGTCGTCGCGGCCGACGCACACCTCTTCGGCGTACCCGCCGAACCTGGTCCCGGCCACGACGCGGTCCCCTACCTCCACGTCGGTGACGTCCCCCGCCACCTCGGTCACCTCTCCGGCGACCTCGTAGCCCACCACGCACGGGACGGCGGGCGCGTCGGGGTACAGGCCCAGGCGGGCCATGAGGTCGGCGAAGTTCACCCCGGCCGCCCGTACCGCGATGCGGACGCCGCCGGCCTTCAGTTGCGGGGACGGGCGCTCCTGGACCTCCAGGACGTCGGGGTCCCCGTGCTTGGTGATGACGACGGCGCGCATCCGGTGACCCTACTGCGGCGCCCGCGGTCCGCCGTCTCCTACGCCGCAGCGTCCCTACGGGCCAGCCGACGCTGATACGCGACGTTGCCGACCATCAGCAGGACCACGGCGAACAGCAGCGCGGTCGCCAGCACGTTGACCTGCGGGGGGACGCCCTGCCGGGCGGCGCCGAAGATGTAGAGCGGGAACGTCGAGGTCGTGCCGGCGTTGAAGCTCGTGACGATGTAGTCGTCGATCGACAGGACGAAGGCGAGCATCGCCGCCGCCGCGACGCCGGGGGCGATCAGGGGCAGCGTGACGAGACGGAAGGTCGTCCACTCGTTGGCCCCGAGATCCATCGCCGCCTCCTCCAGGTGCGCGTCCATGCCCTGCAGTCGAGCCAGCACGGTGACCACGACGTAGGCGATGTTGAACATCACGTGGGCGATCAGGATGGTCGCGAACCCGGTCGCGACGTTCATGGTCAGGAAGAGCCCGAGCAGCGACGCGCCCATCACCACGTCGGGCGTCGCCAGCGGCAGGAACAGGAACAGGCCCAGGGGACTGCGTCCCCGGAAGTGGTAGCGCGCCAGCGCCAGCGCCACGAGGGTCCCGAGGATCACGGACACGACGACCGACAGCGCGGCGATCTCGAGCGAGTTGCGGAACGCCGTCCCGAGCCCCTCGACGCTGAACGGGTCCTTCCACTGGTCCAGCGTGAATCCCTGCCACGTGAAGTTGAACCGGCCCGACGGGTCGTTGAACGAGAACGCCACGATCAGGAACACCGGGAGGAAGAGGTAGAGCAGCGCGAACCCCGACCACACGCCCAGCGCGACGGTCCGGCGGCGGGTCGCCCTCGTCACCGCGCTCATGCGGCAGCCGCCTCGAACAGCGAGCGCCGGCCCAGGACGCGGATGTAGATCGCGACGAGGACCACGATGAACAGCATGAGCAGGAACGACAGGGCCGCGGCGGTCGGGTAGTCCGTGAGCACGAGGAACTTGGACTGGATGACGTTGCCGATCATCGTCTCCCGCGATGAGCCGAGCAGCGACGCGTTGACGTAGTCGCCGAGCGCCGGGATGAACGTCAGCAGCGACCCGGCCACGATGCCCGGCATCGCCAGCGGCACGGTGATCCGCCGGAACGCCTGCCAGCGCGTCGCGTAGAGGTCGGTGGCCGCCTCGATGAGACGGCGGTCCACGCCCTCGAGCGCCGCGTAGATCGGCAGCGCCATGAACGGCAGGAAGTTGTAGGTCAGCCCGGCGATCACCGCCGTACGGGTCGCCAGCAGGCGACCGTCCTCCTCCAGGATGCCCAGCGACCGCATGGTGTCCGCGACGAACCCGTCGTCCTGGAGGATCGTCTGCCACGCCACCGTCCGCATCAGGAAGTTCATGAAGAGCGGCAGGACGATGAGCGCGAGGAGCACCGTCTTGTACCGCCCTCCCCGGAAGGCGACGAAGTACACGAGCGGGAACGCGATCACCAGCGCCAGCACCGTCGCGGTCCCAGCGTAGAACAGGGACCGCAGGAACTGCTCCTGGTAGTCCGACAGGGCGGTGCCGTAGGAGCTCCAGTTCCAGTCGAACGCGTACCCCTGCTCGATCGTCCCGCTCTCCAGCGAGACGTAGACCTGGTTGAGGACCGGGATCGCGAAGAAGACGACGAGCCACGCGACCCCCGGGACGAGGATCGCGTACGGAAGGAGTTGCCGCCGGCGGCGCGCGGTGAGCAGCGCTCGCCGGGCCACCGCTCAGGCCCCCGTCACCTTCTGCATCGCCTCCAGCATCCGGTTCTCGTCCTCGGGCGACAGCGTCGGGTAGGGGTTGAGCTTCGCCCGCGTCTCGTCGGACGGGAAGATGAGCTCGTTCTCCGCCGTCTCGGGGTCGGTCTTCGCGAGCTCCTCCTGCGCGCCGATGACCGGCGTGACGTAGTTGACGTACGCGGCGATCTTGGCGGCGATCTCGGGCTCGTAGACGTAGTTCATCATCGTCTCGGCCGCGTAGGGATGGGCGGCCTTCTGCGGCATGAGCATGTTGTCCGACCACAGGACCGCGCCCTCGTCCGGGATCAGGAACTCGAGCTCGGGGTTGTCGGCCTGCAGCTGGATGACGTCGCCGCTGTAGGCGACCGAGATCCAGACGTTGCCCTTCGCGAGGTCGGTCGTGTAGTCGTTGCCGGTGAAGCGCCGGATCTGGCCCTTGCGGTTCTCCTCGTCGATCCGGTCGATCGCCGCCAGCACGTCGTCGATCGTGGCGTCGGCCGTCTTCTTCCCGTCGGCCAGGATCATCAGGCTCGCCGAGTCGTGCGGGTCGGCGAGCATCGTGACGCGCCCCTTGAACTTGGGGTCGAAGATGTCGTTGATGCTCGACAGCTTCCCGCCCGTGCGCTTGGGGTTGTAGCCGATCGCCGTCATGCCCGACTGCCACGGAAGCGAGTACTGGCGGGAGGGATCGAAGTTCGGCGCCCGCAGGCCCTCGACGAGGTTCTGCGCGTTCGGCACGTTCTTCTTGTCGATCGGGGTGAGGTAGTCGTTGCGGATCCAGCGCGTCGCCATGTAGTCCGTCAGGACCACGATGTCGCGGCCGATCGCCTGCCCCTGCTGCAGTTGCTGGCGGACCTTGCCGAAGAACTCCTGGTTGTCGTTGATCTCCTCGGTGTACTTGACCTTGCCGCCGTACTCCTTCTCGAAGCTCTTGATCACCGACTTGTCGATGTAGAGCGGCCAGTTGGAGAAGTTCAGCTGCGTGATCGGCACCTTCGGGTGGTCGACCGCGACCGTCTCGGCGGTCGTCTTGGTCGCCGTGCCCTCGACGCCGCCGCATGCGGCCAGGAACGCCGCGGCGCCGGAGAACGTCAGCCCCGTGGCGCCCGCCTTTCGCAGGAACCCCCGGCGTGAGAGCCGCTGCTCCGCGAGCAGGCGTTCGATGATGTCCTCCGGGCGGGGCTGCTCAGGCATGATCGTTCCTCTCGTTGGCGACGACGAAGCTGTGGTCGGGGTTCCAGGCCATGTGGACCTCCTGGCCCGGGCTCACGTGGTCCTCGGTGTCCCCGCGGTTCTGGACGATGGCCATCAGCTCGTCCCCCGCCGCGGTCCGCACCTGGTAGTGCATCGCGACCCCGAGGAAGCTGGCGACCATGACGGTCCCGCGGAGCGCGTTGAGGTCTCCGGGAGCAGGGGTGGCCGCGTCGAGCAGCCTGACCTTCTCGGGCCGGACGCCCACGCGCACGGCGCCGGTGAGCCCGCGCAGGGACGCCTCACGGACCCGCAACGGGGTCCCCTCGGCCGTGCGGACCTCGACGTACTGGCCGGCCCGGTCGCCGACCGTGCCGTCGATGAGGTTGGACACGCCGAGGAAGTTCGCCACGAACGCCGTCGCCGGGTCGTCGTACAGCTCGTCGGCGGTGCCGCGCTGCTCGATGCGGCCCTCGTTCATCACGACGATCTCGTCGGCCATCGTCATGGCCTCCTCCTGATCGTGCGTGACGTGGACGAAGGTGATGCCGATGTCCTGATGGATGCGCTTGAGCTCGAGCTGGAGCTGCTTGCGCAGCCGGAGGTCCAGCGCGCCGAGCGGCTCGTCGAGCAGCAGCGCGCGAGGTCGGTTCACGAGGGCACGGGCCAGCGCCACCCGCTGCTGCTGACCACCGGACAGCTGCGCCGGCCGGCGTCGGGCCAGCTCGCTGAGCTGCGTCAGCTCGAGCGTCTCGGCGACGCGGCGGCGGATCTCGTCCTTCGGGACCTTGCGCCGCGCCAGGCCGAACCCCACGTTCTCCGCGATGTCCATGTGCGGGAACAGCGCGTAGCTCTGGAACACGGTGTTGACGTCACGCCGGTACGGCGGGAGGTCGGTGACGTCCTGTCCACCCAGGCGGACCACCCCGGCGGTGGGGTCCTCGAAGCCACCGATCATCCGCAGCGTCGTGGTCTTGCCGCACCCGGAGGGGCCGAGCATCGCGAAGAACCCACCGCGAGGGATCTCGAGATCCAGGTCGTCGACGGCAACCATGCTCCCGAACGCCTTGGAGACGCCGCGGAGCTCGATGTCGGTGTCCGACGCTTCGTCCAGTCCGGACGAAGTGTGCTCCATCGCGTCAGGAAGCTCCGACATCGGCGCGATTGTCGTGCATCCGGAACCCCGGAAGCAAACACCGCACTGGCCGGTGTTCCCTGGCCCACTTGTCCAATCCGGCGCGTGGGCCAGGGATGCAGCGCTCAGAAGGTGATCGCGCGCCCCGTCGCGAAGCCCTCACCGGCGACGATCTGCTCCAGAACGTCCTGCGGGACGGCACCGTCGGTCGTCATCACGATCGCCGCCATGCCGTCCGGGCGCTCGTCCTCGCCCTCGGTCCGCCCCACCGCGGCCTGACCGATGTTGATCCCGGCCTCACCGAGGGCGCTGCCGACGCGGCCAATCATGCCCGGCACGTCCTTGTAGCGGAAGAGCAGCACGTGGTCCTCGAGCTGCAGGTTGAACCGCTCGCCCCATGCCTCGAGCAGGTGCGGACGGTCCTGACGCCCGAGCGTGGTGCCCACGACGCGGCAGCGAGCGTCACCCGACACGACGGTGACACGGACGAGATCGGTGAAGTCCCGTGCGGTGGTCCGCTTGGTCTCCTCGACCTCGATGCCCCGCTCCTGCGCGAGCTGCGGCGCGTTGACCTCGTTGACCTCCTCCTCGGTGTGCCCGCTGAGCGCCCCCAGGAGCACGTGGAGGACGAGGGGACGCGTGTCGCGTTCGGCGATCCGCCCGAGGAACTCCACCTCCACGCGGTCGATGGAGCTCCCCGGAGCGATGCCGACCGCCAACCGACCCAGCTTGCGGCAGAGCGGCAGGAACGGCCCCAGCACCTCGAGATCCTCGGCGGCGACGGCCGGCACGTTGACGGCGGTCGTGACCGCCCCCCCGGTCAGCGCCGCGACGACCTGCTCCGCCGCCTGGTAGCCGGCCCGGTCCGTCGCCTCCGCGGTGGACGCGCCCAGGTGCGGCGTGACGACCACGTTCTCGCGACCGAACAGCGGGTGCTCGGTGATGGGCTCGCTGCGGAACACGTCGAGGGCGGCGCCACCGACCTTCCCGCTGTCGAGCGCGGCGACGAGGTCCTCGTCGACGATCAGCGGACCGCGGGCGACGTTGAGGATGCGGACGCCGTCCTTGCACTTCGCGAAGGCCTCGGCGTTCAGCCAGCCCTCCGTCTCCGGCGTCTTGGGGAGATGGATGGTGATGAAGTCCGCCACCGCGTACACCTCGTCCGAGGTGTCGGCCTTCTCGACGCCGAGCTCGCGGTAGCGCTCCGCCCCGACGAACGGGTCGAAGGCGACGACCTTCATGCCGAACCCCTGCGCGCGCTGTGCGACGAGCTGACCGATCCGTCCGAAGCCCAGGATGCCGAGCGTCTTGTCCATGAGCTCGATGCCGGAGTACTTCGAGCGATCCCAGCGACCGGCGACCAGGGCCGAATGCGCCTGCGGGACGTTGCGGGCGAGCGCGAGCAGGAGCGCGAGCGTGTGCTCGGCCGCGGTCACCACGTTGGACTGCGGGGCGTTGGCGACGACGATGCCCCGCTTGGTGGCCGTCGGGACGTCGACGTTGTCGACGCCCACACCGGCGCGACCGATGGCCTTGAGGTTCGTGGCGTGCTCGAGGACCTCGGCGGTGAGCTTGGACGCGGACCGGATGAGGATCCCGTCGTAGTCGCCGATCGCCTGCGTGAGCTCGCCGTCGGCCCAGTCGGTCTTGACGTCGACGTCGAAGTGCTGCTTGAGCAGGTCGATGCCTGACTCGCCGATCGGCTCGGCGACGAGGACGCGGGTCATGCGGACGCTCCGGTGGTGGTGGGCAGATGCTCGACGACCCAGTCGATGCAGGCCGTGAGGGCGCGCACGTCATCGGGGTCGATCGCGGGGAACAGGCCGACGCGCAGCTGGTTGCGACCGAGCTTGCGATAGGGCTCGGTGTCGACGATGCCGTTGGCCCGCAACGTGGCGGCGACGGCGCTCGCGTCGACGGTGTCGTCGAAGTCGATGGTTCCGACCACCAGCGAGCGCTTCGCCGGGTCGGTGACGAAGGGGGTCGCGAAGGACGAGGACTCCGCCCACGCGTAGAGGTGTGAGGAGGACTCGGTGGTCCGCGCGACGGTGGCGTCGAGGCCGCCGAGCCCGTTCATCCACTCGACCTGGTCGGCGAGCATGAGCAGCGTGCCGACCGCGGGGGTGTTGTACGTCTGGTCCTTGGCCGAGTTGTCCAGCGCCGTCGTGAGGGACAGGAACTCGGGGATCCAGCGGTCACCGGCGCCGATCTCGGCGATGCGCTCCTGCGCGGCCGGGCTCAGCAGGGCGAGCCAGAGGCCACCGTCCGCGGCGAAGCACTTCTGCGGGGCGAAGTAGTAGACGTCTGCCTGGGTGGCGTCGAGCGGGAGCCCACCGGCCCCGGAGGTCGCGTCGATGAGCACGAGGGCGTCGCCGCTGCCGGCCGGTCGCTCGACGGGCGTCATCACGCCGGTGGAGGTCTCGTTGTGCGCCCAGGCGAGGACGTCGCAGGACGAGTCGGAGGTGGGGGCCGGCGCGTCGCCGGGGTCGGCGGCGACGACGATCGGATCGGCGAGGAACGGCGCTCCCGTGGTGACGGAGGCGAACTTGCTGGAGAACTCGCCGCAGGTCAGGTGCAGCGCGCGCTCGCGGACGAGGCCGAAGGCGGCGGCGTCCCAGAAGGCGGTGGTCCCCCCGTTGCCCAGCATCACCTCGTAGCCCTCGGGGAGGGAGAACAGGTCACGCAGGCCCGAGCGGACCCGGCCGACGACGTTCTTGACGGGCTTCTGCCGGTGCGAGGTGCCCATGACGTCGCGCCCTGCGGCGGTCAGCGCGGCGAGCTGCTGCGGGCGGACCTTCGACGGTCCGCAGCCGAAGCGACCGTCGGCGGGCTTGAGGTCGGCGGGAATCTGCAGATCGGGCGGCGTCACGTGAGGCGCTCCTCGTGGGATCGGTGATCGAACGTGGTGCCCAGGCGCGCGACGGAAGGTGCTGCGTCGTCGCTCCCCGGTGGTGAACCCCACCCGATAGGCGCCAGTCGCGACGACGCCCCGGAGGTTAGCGGACCTTCGGCCGAGGCCCCGTGAACGGGCGATGACGCCCGCACCACGTAGGGGGTGTGACGCTTCGACGACGCTATGCGTCGTCAGAACGGCACACCCCGCGGGCTCAGCCCTGCGCGAACCCGGAGTCGTCGATCCAGGCCATCATCTTGCGCAGCTCCTTGCCGGTCGTCTCGATCGGCTTGGCGGCCTGCTCGGCCCGCATGCGCTTGAAGTTCTCCTGGCCGGCGCGGTTCTCGGCGATCCACTCGCGAGCGAAGTCGCCGTCCTGGATCTCCTTGAGGATCTTCTTCATCTCGTCGCGCGTCTGCTGCGTGATGACCCGCGGGCCGCGGGTGTAGTCGCCGTACTCGGCGGTGTTCGAGATCGAGTACCGCATGCCCGCGAGACCCTTCTCGTACATCAGGTCGACGATGAGCTTCAGCTCGTGCAGGCACTCGAAGTACGCCATCTGCGGGTCGTACCCGGCCTCGACGAGGGTGTCGAACCCGGCCTGGACGAGCTCGGAGGCGCCGCCGCAGAGCACGGCCTGCTCCCCGAACAGGTCGGTCTCGGTCTCGTCCTTGAAGGTCGTCTCGAACACGCCACCGCGGGTGCAGCCGATCCCCTTGGCGTAGGCGAGCGTCAGCGCCTGGGCGTTCCCGGTCGCGTCCTGGTGGATCGCGATCAGCCCCGGGACGCCGGAGCCCTCGAGGTACTGACGGCGGACCAGGTGCCCGGGACCCTTCGGCGCGGCGAGCGCGACATCGACACCGGCGGGAGGCTCGATCTCCTTGTAAAGCACGCTGAACCCGTGCCCGAACAGCAGGAGGTTGCCCTCGGCGATGCCGTCACGGACCTCCTCCTCCCAGACCTGACGGTGCAGCTCGTCGGGCACCAGCAGCATCACGACATCGCCCTTGGAGGCGGCGTCGGAGATGGACAGGACCTCGAGTCCCGCGTCCTTGGCCTTCTGCACCGAGGAGGAGTCCTCGCGCAGGCCTACGACGACGCTGGCGCCCGAGTCCTTGAGGTTCTGTGCGTGGGCGTGGCCCTGGGAGCCGAAGCCGATGATCGCGACGGTCTTGCCGTCGAGGAGACCGAGGTCTGCGTCGTCGTCGTAGAACATAGGCGCGGAGGGTAATGGTCAGCGCCTGCGGGCACACTTGCGGTATGGCCCCCGACACCGGCTTCCCGACGTCCGACGCGCAGGACGACTTCCTCCGGGCGCGCCGTCGACGCACGCTCGCCCGGCTCTCGGCGGTGCTCCGCCGGGAGCCCGACGACGTCGAGATGATGCTGCCCTTCGACGAGGTCGTCGCCGCGCTCGGGCGCGTGTCCGAACGCGACCTGGGGATCCGCTCGATCGAGGTGGACACGATCGTCGGGACCGTCGACCGCGGCAAGGAGTTCGACCGCGCGTTCCGCCCCACGTCCAGCGCGGTCCGGCAGCGCTTCGAACGGCTGGCCAGCGCCCAGCGCCGCGGCGAGGCGCTGCCCCCCATCGACGTGTTCCGCGTCGGCGAGGTGCACTTCGTCCGCGACGGGCACCACCGCGTCGCGGTCGCTCGCGCGCAGCGCCGGACGGAGATCGACGCGCGCGTCGTCGAGGTCGTGACGCGCGTGCCCGCGGACCGCTCGACCCGGCTGGACGACCTGCCCCTGAAGGGACACGAGCGGCTGTTCCGGGAGCGCGTGCCCCTCGGCGCGGACGCGCTCACCCGGGTCCGGCTGACCGACCCGGAGCGCTACGGGGAACTCGCGGAGGGCGTGGAGGCCTGGGGCTTCCGCCTGCACCAGGTGGAGGGGACCTGCCTGGACCGCCCGCAGGTCGCCCGGCGCTGGTTCGACGAGGAGTTCGTGCCGGTGGTCGCGCTGCTGCGGGACGCCGATCTCGTCCGTCGCGGGGAGACGGACGCCGACGCGTACCTGCGCCTCTCCGGCGACCGCTACCGCCTCATGCGGACCCAGAGCTGGAGCGACGAGGCGATCGAGCGCGTCCGGCGCGGACGCTGAAGCAGCGGTCCCGCGCAACGCACCGCCGCGCGGCCGGACGCTCACGGCGTCGGGGCGGGTCCTTCCCCGGGCGGGTCGGTGGCGGGACCCTGGGGCGAGCCCGCGTCGTCCGACGTCCCGGCGGAGCGGTGCCCGAGCGGGCGGAGGTTGCGACCGTCCTCGGGATCGAAGACGTGCACCCGCGCGCCGTCGAGCCACAGCCTGGCGCGGGACCCGGCCCGCACGTCGGACTCCGGGCTGAGGCGCGCGACGGCCTGGCCCGCGGATCCCGAGCCGGGCGTGTCGGCGACGCCGGCGTCGCGGGCGAGGTCGGCGAGCTGATCGGAGCTGACCTCCTCCCCCTCGAAGGCGAAGTAGGCGTAGATCTCCGAGCCCATCGACTCGGTCACCTCGACATCGGCTTCGAACTCCACACCCGACTCGCGGCCCTCCGGCGCCAGCGCCGCGTCCTCGAAGTCCTCGGGCCGCACGCCCGCGATCACCTTCTGCCCGTCCTGGAGACCGCTCGGCGCCGGGACCTCGGCGAACGGCAGCGCGATCCTGCCCTCGCGGACCTCGCCGGCGAAAAAGTTCATGGCCGGGGATCCGATGAACCCGGCCACGAAGATGTTGGCCGGGTTGGCGTAGAGCTCGCGCGGCGTGTCGACCTGCTGCAGGACCCCCGCGCGCATGACGGCCACCCGGTCCCCCAGGGTCATCGCCTCGGTCTGGTCGTGCGTCACGTAGACCGTCGTGGTCTTCAGGCGCTTCTGCAGCCGCGCGACCTCGGTGCGCATCTGCACGCGCAGCTTCGCGTCGAGGTTCGAGAGCGGCTCGTCCATCAGGAACGCGCTGGGCTCACGGACGATCGCGCGTCCCATCGCGACCCGCTGCCGCTGGCCTCCCGAGAGGTTCGACGGCTTGCGGTCGAGGTGCTGCGTGAGGTCGAGCGTCTCGGCGGCGGCCTCGACCTTGCGGTCGATCTCGGCCTGGTCGACCTTCGCGAGCTTGAGCGCGAAGCCCATGTTCTCCCGCACGGTCATGTGCGGGTAGAGCGCGTAGTTCTGGAAGACCATCGCGATGTCGCGGTCACGTGGCGCGCGCTCGTTGACCCGCTCGCCGCCGATGTCCAGCTCGCCGTCGGAGATGTCCTCGAGCCCGGCGATCATGCGCAGCGCCGTGGACTTGCCGCACCCCGACGGTCCGACGAGGATCATGAACTCGCCGTCGTCGATGTCGAGGTTCAGCGCGCGCACGGCTTCGGTCCCGTCCGCGTAGCGCTTGGTGACGTCCTTGAGCGTGATGTTGGCCATGGTTCGGTCCTATCCCTTGACGGCGCCGGCGGTGAGACCCGCCACGATCCGGCGCTGGAAGACGAGCACGAAGAGGATGATCGGCAGGGTCACGAGCACCGCGGCCGCGGCGATGTTCCCTGTCGGTGACGTGAACTGCGAGTCGCCCTGGAAGAACGCCAGTGCGGCGGGCACGGTCCGTGAGGAGTCCGACGACGTGAGCGTGATCGCGAACACGAAGTCGTTCCAGGCGAAGATGAACACGAGGATCGCCGCGGTGAAGACGCCCGGGGCGGCGAGCGGCAGGATCACCTTGCGGAAGGCCTGGAACGGCGTGGCCCCGTCGACCTGCGCGGCCTGCTCGAGCTCCCACGGGATCTCGCGGAAGAACGCGACGAGCGTGTAGATCGCGAGCGGCAGCGCGAAGGTCAGGTACGGGATGATCAGGCCCGGATAGGTGTCGTAGAGGCCCAGTGCCCGCCACATGTCGAACAGCGGCCCGACGACCGAGATCGGCGGGAACATGGCGATCGCCAGCGCGCCGCCGAGCACGAGCGACTTGCCGGGGAACGTGAGCCGAGCGATCGCGTAGGCGGTGAACGACGCCAGCGTCACCGCGATCACCGTGGCGATCAGCGCGATCAGCATCGAGTTGATCAGCGGTCGCAGGAACGGGCTGTCGAAGCCGCCCTCGAACAGGCCGGAGTAGTTCTCGAACGTGATGTCCTTCGGGATGAAGGAGCCGTCGCCCACCGTCGCCGGCGTCTTCAGCGACAGCGACAGGATCCAGACGACCGGGATGAGGGCGAACAGCAGGACGGCGACG
>NZ_JBFIGP010000015.1:0-28357 GCF_041602235.1 Paraconexibacter sp. | reverse complement strand
TACGGATGGACCGACCGCCTCGTCTGGTCCGAGCGGCAGTGGCGGGACTGGACGGCCGGCGTGGAGACCTGGGTCGCGATCGCCGGGGACGAGAGCGACGGCGGCGGCGCCGCGCACGCCGGGTTCTTCGAGCTGCAGGTGCAGCCGCGCAGCACGGTGGAGCTCGCGATCTTCGGCCTGCTGCCCCGGTTCCACGGCCAGGGCCTGGGAGGCTGGCTGCTGACCGCGGCCCTGGAGCGGGCCTGGCGGCTGCACCCCGACGGCACGCGGCGCGTCTGGGTGCACACGCGCCGCCTCGACGGCCCGGCCGCGCTGCCCAACTACCTCGCGCGGGGCCTGCGGCCGTTCGACGCGCTGGTCGCGGACGTCTAGACCGTCGCCTCCCCGCTCAGCGCGCCAGCGCCACGTCCCGGCGCATCCGCGCGACGATCGCCGCCACGTCGGGCCGGCAGCCGCCGCAGCCGGTGGAGGCGCGCGTGTGCTCGGCGACCTGCTCGATGGTCGTGAGTCCGCGGTCGCGGATCGCGTGCTCGATCTCGCCGTGGGTGACTCCCTGGCACGAGCACACGTTCATGGCCGGGTCGGTCGTCCCGTCGAGCGCCTGCGCGTTCGCGGTGACCGGAGGACCGTCGAGCAGCTCCGCCGGGACCTCGTCCTGGTCGTGCAGCAGCTCGCGCAGGCGCCGCGCGTCCCGCAGGTCCCCGAGCAGGATCGCCCCCGCGAGCCGGCCTTCGCGGAGCAGCAGCCGCCGGTAGCGCCCGCGCCGCGTGTCGAGCGAGAGCACCTCCTCGTCCCCGTCCTCCTCGGCGACCCGTCCGCAGCAGAACAACTCGATGCCCGCGACCTTCAGGGTGGTCGCGGGCGCGACGCCGTGGAACGCGGCCGGCCGCCCGGCGATCGAGGCCCCGGCCGCCCGCGCCTGCTCCAGCAGCGGGGCCCACAGCCCGTACACGGCGCCGCGGTGCTCGGCGCACTCGCCGACGGCGCGCACGCCGGGCGCGCTGGTGCGCAGCTCGTCGTCCACCAGGACCCCGCGGTCCACCTCGAGGCCGGCGGTGCGGGCCAGCGCGACGTCCGGGCGGATCCCGGCGGCCACCACGACGAGGTCGGCGGGGATCTCCTCGCCGCCCTCGAGCCGGACCCCGCCGACGGCGCCGCTGCCGTCCTCGGCGACACCGACGATGGCCTCGGTCCTCGCGCTCGTGCGGACCTTGATCCGCAGGGCACCCAGGGCGCGCGCGAGCAGCGACGCCGCGGGCGCGTCGAGCTGCTGCTCCATCAGGCGGTCGGCGAGATGGACGACGGTCACGCGCACGCCGCGCTCGGTCAGGCCGCGCGCGGCCTCCAGCCCGAGGAGCCCACCGCCGATCACCACGGCACGCCGGGCGTCGGCCGCCGCCTCGAGGATCGAGCGCGTGTCGGCGAGGCTGCGGAAGACCAGGACCCCCGGGCGGTCGATCCCGGGCACCGGGGGGACGAACGGGCGGGACCCGGTCGCGAGGACCAGGTCGTCGTAGGCGACGATCTCCCCGTCGGAGAGCTCCACCGTCCGGGACTGGGTGTCGACGTGCCGCGCGGCGACCCCCAGGCGCAGGGTGACGCCACGATCGGCGAACCACTGGGGGTGGCGGAGCGCCAGCTCCTGCTCCCCCACCTGGCCGGCGAGCATCGACGAGAGCAGGACGCGGTTGTACGGCGCGGTCGGCTCGGCGCCGATGAGGGTGACGTCGAACGCCGCCGGTCCGGCCTCGGCGTGGGCCAGCGCCGCCTCGACCGTCGCCATCCCCGCCATCCCGCCGCCCACCACGACGAGCCGTCGGCGCGGCGCTCCGTCGCGGGCGCTGCCGGCACCTGGGTCGGCGACCGCGATCTTCTCGACGCGCACCGCGCTGGCCTTCAGCTCGGCCTGCTTGGAGGTGGGGTCGATGGCCCGGGCGACGACCGCGTTGAGGGCGCCCGCCCCGGGCGCGAGGTGCAGCGCGCCCCAGTGGAACGGCGCGAACGCGACACCTTCCCGGACGCGATCGGTGACCCGGGCGCGCATGGTCGCCCGCCCGCGCCGCGAGCGCACGAGCACGTGGTCGCCATCGGCGACGTCCGCGCGCTCGGCGTCCCGCGGGTGCAGCTCGACGAAGGGCTCGGGCTCCGCGGCCAGCAGGTCCTTGGCCTTGCCGGTGCGGGTCATCGTGTGCCACTGGTGCGCCACCCGGCCGGTGGTGAGCACGAGCGGATGATCGGGACCGATCGGGTCGGCCGGCTCGGCGTGGGGCGTGGGGGCCAGGCGGGCGCGACCGTCGGGGGTCGAGAACCGGCGCCCGACGTAGAGGCGCTCGGTGCCCGCGTGATCGGTGCCCTCCGGTCCGCGTGCGGGGATCGGCCACTGCAGCGGTCCTTCCTGCTGCAGCCGCTGGTGCGTCAGCCCGGTCTGGTCGCACAACCGCCCGGCGGTCGTGCGCACGTACTCGGCGTGCACCTCGGCGGCGCTGGACCAGCCGAACGCGCCGGGGTAGCCGAGCGCGCGCCCGACCCGCGCGAGGATCTCCCAATCCGGCAGGGCGTCGCCGGGTGGCGGGACCAGCTTGCGGACGAGCGACACCCGGCGCTCGCTGTTGGTCTGCGTCCCGTCCTTCTCGCCCCATTGGGCGGCCGGCAGCACGACGTGGGCGAGCGCTCCGGTCTCGGTCGGGTGGTAGGCGTCCTGCACGACGACGAGCTCTGCGCGGCGCAGCGCGGCGGCGAAGCGGGCCGCGTCGGGCTGGGAGACCACGGGATTGGTCGCGATGATCCACACCACCTTCACCCGGTCCTCCTCGAGGGCCTCGACCAGCTCGGTGGCGGGGATGCCCGGAGCGGGCGAGATGCCCGGTGCCGCGGCGGGCACGTCCCACAGGGCGCGCATCTCGGCGCGATGCTCGGGGTCGGTCACCATCCGGTAGCCGGGCAGCAGGTGGGCGAGCCCGCCGGACTCGCGTCCGCCCATCGCGTTGGGCTGGCCGGTGAGGGACAGGGGCCCCGTCCCGGGGCGCCCGATGTTGCCGGTCGCCAGGCAGAGGTTGATGAGGGCGCGGTTCTTGAGCGTCCCCACCGTGGACTGGTTCGCGCCCATCGACCACAGGGCCATGGCGCGGCGCGCGGCGCCGAACCCGCGCGCCGCCGCGACGATGTCCTCGGCCCGCAGGTCGCACGCCTCCGCCGCCCGACCCGGGGTCCACTCCCGCGCGGCCGCGAGCGCCTGCTCGGACCCCTCGGTGTGCCGGGTCAGGAACGCCTCGTCGAGCAGGCCCTCGGCCTCGAGCACGTGCAGCATCGCGCTGAGCAGGGGCAGGTCGGCCCCCGGCCGGACCGCGAGGTGCAGGTCTGCCATCTCGGCCGTCGGCGTGCGGCGCGGATCGATCACCGTGACGTGCGCGCCCTCCTGCTGCCGACGGCGGATGCGGGCCCAGACGATCGGGTGGCAGGCGGAGGTGTTGGTGCCCAGCAGCAGCAGGTGGTCCGCCTGCTCGATGTCGGCGTAGGCGCCCGGGGGCCCGTCGGAGCCGAGGGCCCCGGTGTAGCCCGCGACCGCGCTGGACATGCACAGGCGCGAGTTCGAGTCCACGTTGTTGGTGCCGAGGAACCCCTTGGCGAGCTTCGAGGCCACGTAGTAGTCCTCGGTCAGCATCTGCCCCGAGAGGTAGAACGCGATCGCGTCGGACCCGTGGCGGGCCTGCACGTCGAGCAGACGGCGCGCGAGCTCCCCGGTCGTCTGGCGCCAGGTGCGCGCGCGCCAGCGGTCGTCCGGGCTGTCGCGCCACAGCGGCGTGGTCGCGCGGTCCCCCGCGACGAGCGCCTCCGGCAGGCGCAGCGGCTTGCGGCAGGTCGCGCCGCGGTTGACCGGATGCAGCGGATCGCCCTTCACGGCCTGCACCCGGCCGCCGGCCACCTCGGCGATCAGCCCGCAGCCCGTCCCGCAGTACGGGCAGCCCGTGCGCACCGAGCGCGTCCGGGTCGGGTCGGGCGGGCTCGGCAGGCCGCCCGGACGAGCGCCGGTGCCACCGGCCGCCACCCACGCGCTCACGCGGCGTCCTCGAGGTCGGCCCGGCCTTCGGCCAGCCGGACCCACAGCGCGCCGTCGCGCTCCTCGATCTCGTGCACCTCGATCGTGTCGGGACCGCCGATCTGCGCACCCGAGCGCAGGTCGAAGCGCCGCTGGTGCAGCGGGCAGGTCACGCACGAGTCGGCCACGATGCCGTCCTGCAGCGGGCCGCCCTTGTGCGGGCAGCGCGCGTCGGTCGCCGCCCAGCCGCCCGGCAGCCGGAACACGGCGATCTGGTGGCCGGCCACGTGGACCGAGCGGCCCTCGAGCATCGGGACGTCCTCGGCGCAGGCGATGCGGGTCCAGACGCTCATCGGGGCGCCTCCACCCCGGCTGCGGCCATGGCGACGAGGTCCAGGCCCTCCGGGTCGGAGTCGAGCTCCGCGAACTGCTTGGGGTGCACGGGCTCGCGCCGCTCACGCCACGGGTCGGGGTCGCACGCGGCCTTGGCGATCGCGAAGCGCTCCAGCAGCGCCGCCTGCTGCTCGGGATCCAGGACGACGGCCTGGATGGCCTCGAGCCCCAGACGCTCCTGGAAGCCGTAGGTCCGCTCGAGGTGCTCGCCGTGCTCGCGGTAGTACTGCAGGTAGACGAGCGCCAGCCGCTGCGCCTCCTCGGCCGTCTCGACGGTCGCGAGCAGATCGCCCTTGCGGACCGAGGCGCCGGCCGCCCCGCCTACGTAGATCTCCCAGCCGTTCTCGATCGCGACCAGGCCGATGTCCTTGACGTAGGCCTCGGCGCAGTTGCGCGGGCAGCCGGTGACGGCCGCCTTGACCTTGTGCGGGGTGTGCAGACCCTCCATCGCCGACTCGAGATCGATGCCGACGGTGATCGCGTCCCCGAGCCCGAAGCGGCAGAACTGCGTCCCGACGCAGGTCTTCACGGTCCGGACCGCCTTGGCGTAGGCGTAGCCGGACGGCATGCCGAGGTCCTCCCAGACCGCGGGAAGCTGCTCCTTCCTGACGCCGAGCAGGTCGATCCGCTGGCCGCCGGTGATCTTGATCATCGGCAGCTCGTACTTGTCGGCGACGTCGGCGAAGCGACGCAGCTCGTCACTGGTGACGACGCCGCCGCGGATGCGCGGGACCACGCTGAACGTCCCGTCGTGCTGGATGTTGGCGTGGACCCGGTCGTTGATGAACTTCGCGTGGCGTTCCTGCCGGAACGTCGCCGCCTGGCGCTCCTCGATCAGGTAGGACAGGCCCGGCTTGCACGCGCCGCAGTCGCGACCGGCGCCGCAGGCCTCCGAGAGCTCGGAGACGCGCGTGATCCCCTTCTCGCGCACGAGGGCGGCGATGTCCTCCCGCGTCTGCTTGCGGCAGGGGCACAGGTAGGCCGGCTCCTCGGCCGCGCCCGCCCGCTCGATCTGCAGCAGCTCGGTGACCACCGGCTTGCAGGAGCCGCAGCCCGCGCCGGCCCGGGTGACGTTGACCACCTCCTGGGTCGAGCCGAGCCCGCGCTCGCGGATCGCGGCGACGATCTCGCCCTTGCAGACCCCGTTGCAGTTGCAGACCTGCGCTGCGTCGGGCAGCTCGGCAGCGGTGGCCTGCGAGGCCTCCGCCAGCAGGCCGAGCGGGTCCTCGCTGACGCGGCCCGTGCGAACGGCGTCCATCAGGAGCTCGGCGCCGCGGGCGTCGCCCAGCAGCACCGCGCCGAGCACCGTCCCGTCGGGCGCGGTCACGAGCTTGCGGTAGGTCCCGGCCGCCGCGTCGGCGACCACGACCTCGCGCTCGCCCTCGGCCGCCCCGGCGGTGACGAGGTCGACCCCCATCACCTTCAGCTTGGCGGTCGGGATCGAGCCGGGGTACGCGACGGCGCGGTCCGGCGCGACGAGCGTGTCGGCGGCAACGCGGGCCTGGTCCTGGATCGGCGCGACGATGCCGTGGACCACGCCGCGGTGCTGCGCGCACTCCCCGACCGCCAGCACCCGGGGGTGCGAGGTCACGAGGTGGTCGTCGACGACGACGCCACGCTCGACCGTGAGGCCGCAGTCGCGGGCGAGCCCCACGTGGGGACGGATGCCGACCGCGACCACCACCAGGTCGCACGCGAGCCGCGAGCCATCCGCGAACTGGAGCCCGGCGGCACGGCCGTCCGGTCCGGCGAGCACCGTGGTCGTGGCGTGCTGCAGGCGCACATCGACGCCGAGGCCGGCGATGGCCGGAGCCAGCAGGGCGGCGGCGGGCGCGTCGAGCTGACGCTCCATGAGCCGGTCGACGAGATGGATGACCGAGGTCGGCGTGCCGAGCTTCGCCAGCGCGTACGCGGCCTCGAGGCCGAGCAGGCCGCCGCCGATGACGGCAGCGTGGCCGGCGGACCGCGCGGCGCCCAGGATGGCCGCGCAGTCCGCCGGGTCACGGAACACCTCGACGCCGGGCAGGGCGGAGCCCTCCAGCGGAGGCACGAGAGCATCGGACCCGGTGCACAGCACGACCCGGTCGTAGTGCAGGACGGTCGCACCGTCGTCCAGCGTGGCGGTCCCGGCGTCGGGGTCCAGGGCACGCACCCGCTGACCGGTCAGGACCATGACGCGCTGGTCCTCGTACCAGTCCGACGGGCGCAGCCGAAGGTCCTCGACGGAGCCGCCGTCCAGCAGGGCGCCGAGGCGGACGCGGTCGTAGGGCAGGTGGTCCTCGCCGCACACGAGCGTCAGCGGGACGTGGGGGTCGCGGGCGCGGACCGCCTCGCAGACCGCCTGCCCGGCGATGCCGCCGCCGACGACGAGGATGCCGTGGGTGGAGAACATCAGCCCGCCGTCCTGCGGTGTCGGTGCGCTGCGAGGTCCATCACAAGGCCTTCCGTCGGGGGTCGTGCGTGCACCGAGGTCGGTGTCCAGGATCAAGCTAGACCCGATGAAATGGGCCTTCTACGACATCCGGTCGAAGCCGCTCGAGCAGATTCCGCCCCGCGGTCGAAGGTGAACCGACCGGTTCGAGAACATGCTTGCGGGATGGCCAGGCCACGCGCTCGTCTCGACCTCTCGGCTCTCGCGGACGCCTTCGCGGCGGACGGGCTGCACGGCGTTTCCACGGCGGAACTCGCGGCGGCGCTCGAGGTGGCGAAGCCGACCCTCTACGCGCACGGGTCGAGCAAGGAGGCGCTGTTCCTGCGGGCCGTCGAGGCGGAGGTGGAGCGGGTGATCGATCGTCTCCACGGCGCGGAACGCGCGACGGTCGGCATGGTGGCCCGGGACCGGGCCGCCGCGTCGGTCCGGGCGCTCCTCGACCATGCGGCGGCGCGGCCCGCCGGGGCGCGACTGCTGCATCGCACTGCGCACCATGCCTCCTCCGAGGTCGCCGACCGCGTCGCCGCGGCGCTCCGGCGGGTGCCCGACCGGCTCACCGAGGGGCTGCGCCGCGACCTGGCCGCGGATGGGCTGGACCCCGAGCGCGCGCCGTTCCTGGCCCGTGCGCTCTACGGCGCGGCGTCGGCGCTCGCCGAAGTGCGTCCCGGGGAACGCCGCCCGTCCCGCGCAGTCCTGGCCGGTGTTGCCGCGCAGGTCGTTCCGATGCCGGCCTCCGTGCCCGCCGAGCCCTGGCCGACCGCCTGACCGCCCGACGGCCGGGGCGCCTCGACCGACGGGCCTGCCCGCTCGGGCGGGACGGCTCGAGCTCAGTCGCGCGCCCGTTTGAGCGCGTACATGCGCTCGTCCGCCAGCCGGTAGGCGGCTGCGAGGCCGCCGCCCTTCCCGGGGCGCGACGCGACGCCCACCGAGGCTTCGACGCCGGCCTCGGCGAGGCGGCTGCGGACCCGGTCGGCGAGCTCCCGTGCCTGTTCGGCGGGGCACTCGGGCAGGAGCACGGCGAACTCGTCGCCCCCCATCCGGGCGACCGTGTCGTGGCGTCGCACCGAGCCGAGCAGCACCGACGCGGTCCGCCGCAGCAGATCGTCGCCCGCGCTGTGGCCCTCCGCGTCGTTGATCTCCTTGAGGGCGTCGAGGTCCAGCGACAGGACCGCGGCGGGTGAGCCGTACCGGCGGCAGCGGTCCTCCTCGGCCTGGATCGCGACGTCCCAGGCCCGGCGGTTCGGCAGGTCGGTGAGGGCGTCGCGCAGGGCCTCACCCTCGGCCTGCTCGGCGCGCCGGGCCTCCTGCTGGGTCTCGAGCTCACGGGCCAGGATCGTCGACAGCAGCCGCGCGTACATGCGGATCGCGGGCAGCTCGTTGGTGAAGTCGGCGGCCGGCTCCGGGTCGATCGCGCACAGCGTGCCGAACAGCTCTCCGTCGGGCAGCTCGAGGGGGACGCCGATGTACGCCCCGATCTTCAGCTGCTGGGCGATCGGCGCGTCGGCGTAGGCGGGGACGGCCATCGCGTCGGGTGCGGCCTGCGGCGCCTCCCCGCGCGTCATCAGGGAGCAGAACGAGTCCGACCACCGCAAGGTCGTGCCCGCCTGCATGCCGTAGGAGCCGTCGTCGGCCGCACGCAGGACGATCCAGTCGGGTCCCGTCGTCCGGGTCACCATCCACAGCCCGAGCCCGAACCGCTCCTGGAGGTACTCGAGGACGCCGCGGCACGCGGCGTCGAAATCCTCGAACGGAGGCGAGGCGAGCTGATCTCCGTCAAGGGAGTCCATCACCTCCAAGTGTGACGTATCGGGCCCTCCCCTCGACGGGGAGCCGGTGCGCCGGAGCTCCGGGACCTCGGCGGGCGGACGAGAACGCCCGTCGTGAGGACCGGCGCACGATCTGCCATACTCGGACTCAGATTTCACGCGGCACCTGCACGCATCCCCCCGCACCCCGTCACTGAAGGAGCCTGAACCCCATGGGCAAGACCATCGGCATCGACCTCGGCACCACGAACTCCTGCATGGCCGTCCTCGAGGGCGGCGAACCCACCGTCATCGAGAACGCCGAGGGCGGGCGCACGACCCCCTCGGTCGTCGCGTTCACCTCGGGCGGCGAGCGCCTGGTCGGCACGGTCGCCAAGCGTCAGGCCGTGACGAACCCGACGAACACGATCTTCTCCGTCAAGCGCTTCATGGGCCGCAAGGAGGCCGAGGTCAAGGAGGAGGAGTCGATCGTCCCGTACAAGGTGGTCGCCGGCTCCGGTGGAGATGCGCGGATCGAGGCCGACGGCAAGCAGTACTCGCCGCCGGAGATCAGCGCGATGACCCTCGCCAAGCTCAAGGCCGACGCCGAGGCGTACCTGGGCGAGACGGTCGACAGCGCGGTCATCACGGTCCCCGCCTACTTCAACGACGATCAGCGCCAGGCGACCAAGGACGCCGGCAAGATCGCCGGGCTCGACGTCAAGCGGATCATCAACGAGCCGACCGCCGCGTCGCTGGCCTACGGCCTCGACAAGGAGGACGACCAGACCATCCTCGTGTTCGACCTCGGCGGCGGCACCTTCGACGTGTCGGTGCTCGAGATCGGCGACGGCGTGTTCGAGGTCAAGTCGACCGCGGGTGACAACCACCTCGGCGGCGACAACTGGGACAAGGCGATCGTCGACTGGCTCGCCGGCGAGTTCAAGAAGGACCAGGCGATCGACCTCAAGTCCGATCCGATGGCCCTGCAGCGGCTCTACGAGGCCGCCGAGAAGGCCAAGATCGAGCTGTCGAGCGCGCAGGAGTCGCAGATCAACCTGCCGTTCATCACCGCGGACCAGTCCGGCCCCAAGCACCTCGACGTCCGCATCACGCGGGCGAAGTTCAACGAGCTGACGTCGGCCCTGCTGGATCGCGTGGTCGCACCCGTCCGCCAGGCCCTGGACGACGCCAAGGACAAGGGCGCGTCGAGCATCGACCACGTCGTCCTCGTCGGCGGCATGACGCGCATGCCGGCCGTGCAGGAGAAGGTCAAGGAGCTCACCGGCAAGGATCCGCACCGCGGCGTGAACCCGGACGAGGTCGTCGCGATCGGCGCCGCGATCCAGGCCGGCGTCCTGTCCGGTGACGTCAAGGACGTGCTGCTGCTCGACGTCACGCCCCTGACCCTGGGCATCGAGACCAAGGGCGGCGTCATGACCAAGCTGATCGAGCGCAACACCACGATCCCGACCCGCAAGTCGGAGGTGTTCTCGACGGCCGAGGACAACCAGCCCTCGGTGGAGATCCACGTGCTGCAGGGCGAGCGCGAGATGGCGACCTACAACAAGTCGCTGGGCAAGTTCCAGCTCACCGGCATCCCGCCGGCGCCGCGCGGCGTGCCGCAGATCGAGGTCGGCTTCGACATCGACGCCAACGGCATCCTCTCCGTGTCCGCGAAGGACCTCGGCACGGGCAAGGAGCAGAAGATCGAGATCAAGGCCGGTGGCGGGCTCTCGGACGACGAGATCAAGAAGATGGTCCAGGACGCCGAGTCCAACGCCGAGGCCGACCGTCAGGCGCGCGAGCTCGCCGAGGCCCGCAACGGCGCCGAGAACGCCGCGTACCAGGCCGAGCGTCAGCTGAAGGACCTGGGCGATCAGGTCGACGAGTCGTCCAAGACCGAGATCGAGACGGCGATCAAGGAGGTCCGCGAGTCGCTGGAGTCCTCGGACGCCGCCACGATCACCGCCAAGGCCGATGCGCTCCAGGCCGCCTTCCACAAGGTGTCCGAGGCGCTGTACGAGAAGGCGCAGCAGGAGGCCGCCGCGGCGGGTGCCGACGGGGAACCCGGTGGCAACGGCGCGTCCACCTCGGCCGACGAGGAGGATGTCGTGGACGCCGAGGTCGTGGACGAGGGCCGTTAGGTCGTGTCGGCCCCCGATCACACGCCGCAGGACGGCGCGGGCGACCAGCCCGCGCCGGAGGCCGGCGAGCCGGTGCCCACCGCTGCGGCCGAGGAGCCCGTGACGGCACCGGACCCACCGGAGGACCACGACGGCGTCGTGCCGGTCAGCGCCCATCCGGAGGCCGAGCCCGAGGACCCGGCCCCGCTGCCCGATCCCCCGGCGGAGCCGGACTTCAAGGACCTGTACCTCCGTGAGCGCGCGGAGCTGGAGAACGTCCGCAAGCGCGCGCGCAGGGACGTCGAGGTCTCCCAGAAGCGCGGGATCGCGCGGCTCGCGAAGGAGCTGCTGCCGGCGCTCGACAACCTCGAGCGTGCGCTCGCCGCCGCCCAGGCTGCGGAGGGCGATGGGCAGGACCACATCACGAGCGGCCTGCGACTCGTGCAGCAGGAGCTGATCGCGTCGCTGGAGCGGGTGGGCATCGTCGCCGACGCCCCCGCGGGCGAGCCGTTCGACCCGCACCGTCACGAGGCCGTGGCCCAGACGCCCGCGGAGGGCGTCGAGTCGGGCGTGATCGTCGAGGTCTATTCGGCCGGCTACCGGTTCGGGGATGACGTCCTCCGAGCAGCGAAGGTCGTCGTCGCCCAGTAGGGCGCCTCACGAGCCATGGCCCGTCCGGACCTCTACAAGACGCTCGGCGTCGACAAGAAGGCCTCAGCCGAGGAGATCAAGAAGGCGCACCGCAAGCTCGTGCGCCAGTACCACCCGGACCGCAACCCCGGCGACGCGGCGGCGGAGGCGAAGTTCAAGGAGGTCCAGGCCGCGTACGACGTCCTCGGTGACCCTGAGAAGCGCAAGCAGTACGACCGCGGCGGCCTGTTCGGCGGCGGGCCGGGCGGCGGCCCCGGCGGGTTCGGCGGCACCGGCGGCTTCGACGCGGGCTCGTTCTCCGACATCTTCTCCAACATCTTCGGAGGTGGAGGCCAGGGAGGCACCGCGGGACCCCGCGGGCGGGGGCCGCAGGCGCCGCGCCCCGAGCGCGGACGGGATCTCGAGGCCAGCGTCAGCATCACGTTCGACCAGGCCAACGAGGGCGCGCAGATCCCGTTGCAGGTGCCGACCTCGCAGACCTGCGGGACGTGTCGCGGTCAGGGCGCCAAGCCGGGCACCAGTCCGTCGATCTGTCCGCGGTGTCAGGGGCGCGGTATCGAGGCCCAGGGCCAGGGGCTCTTCTCGATCTCGCAGCCGTGCCGTCGCTGCGAGGGCTCGGGAACGATCATCGAGCAGCCCTGCCCGACCTGCGGCGGCAGCGGCGAGACCCGCACCGTCAAGAAGTACCGGGTGAACATCCCCGCGGGCGTGCACGACGGTTCGAGGGTGCGGCTCGCCGGAAAGGGCGAGCCGGGGCGTCACGGCGGTCCCCCCGGGGATCTCTACGTCGTGACCCGGGTCGAGGAGTCCCCGATCTTCCGTCGCAAGGGCGCGAACCTCGAGGTGGAGGTCCCGCTCACCATCCCGGAGGCCATCCGCGGCGCCGAGGTCGAGGTGCCGACGCTGAAGGGCCGCAAGACGCTGCGGGTCCCGGCCGGGACGAAGCACGGCACGGTCCAGCGGCTCCGCGGTGAGGGTCCGCCGAAGCTCGGCGGGTCGGGGTCCGGTGCGCAGCGCGGAGACATCCACTACCGCTTCGTGATCGACGTGCCCGACACGCTCACCGAGGAGCAGTCCGAGGCGGTCGCCAAGCTGCAGTCCGTGATGAACGGCGATCCGCGCGCTCGGCTCTTCGGCACCGCACCGGGTGGGAGCACGACGGCGTGAGCATCGAGGACCCGCAGCCCGGCGGCAGGCGTTCGGTCCGCCGCAGCAGCATGCGGGTCACGGTCTCCGACGACCGCGGCGTCTTCATGATCTCCGTGGCGGCCGAGCTCGCCGAGATGCACCCGCAGACGTTGCGGATGTACGAGGCGCGTGGCCTGATCGAGCCGCAGCGCTCCCCCAAGGGCACGCGCCTGTACTCCCACGCGGACGTCGAGCGCCTGCGCAAGATCCAGCACATGACGTCGGAGTTCGGTCTGAACCTGGCCGGCGTCGAGAAGGTCATGGAGCTCGAGGACGCGCTCGACCGCAAGCAGACGGCGCTCGAGAACGCGCGTCGCAAGGTCGAGGAGCTCGAGGCGCGAGCCGCGGAGCTGTCCAAGGAGATCCAGGCCCTCGAGGCCGTGCGCGAGAAGGTTCGCGCGGAGATCGTGCGCTACGAGCGTCCGGGGACCGACGTGGTCCGCGCGCAGGACGTCAGGCCGCCGGTCCGGCGCATCCGCATCGAACGCGACTGACCGGCCCCGACGCCGGGAGTCCCTCCGGTGCTCAGTGCGGTGCTCCGCGGCGGGTGGTCAGGGGTGCGTACGGCGGAGCGGTCAGCGGCATCCGGTCGCGTCGCTCGGCGTGGCTGGCGGAGTGCGGCCGCTCGCCGAACGGCCGGCGCCGCAGCGGCTGCCGCAGGATGAGGACGCGGCGCGTCATCTCACTGGTTCCCCCGCATCGCGCCGTCCTCACCCACCGACTCCTCGACGGCCTTGCGGGCCTCGGTGCCCGGCCGCAGATCGTGGGCGGTCAGGTCGTCGTGGACCTCGGGGGTGTCGCCGGCCGGGGACTGGTCGTCCGGGGTCGCCGGGCCCAGGGGCTCGGGCTCCGTGCCGTCGTGCGGGGACTTCTCGTCGTGCTGTTCCGGCGTCTCCGAAGGGTTCATGGCTCGCTGGATACCCGTGGCGCCGGATTCTTGAACCAGACGCGGAGGCAGTGGTGGGGCATCTCGCGGGGCCGCCCCGGCCGACGGCTTGAGCCGAAGGTGTCGACCTGCCATTATCTTAGTCAGGCAGACTTAGATTTCCCCCTCTTCCCGCCCCCATCGGAGAACGGAACGTCCCACATGCAGCCCGATCGTTTCACCACCCTCACCCAGGAAGCCGTACGCGACGCGCTCGGGCTCGCCGAGACCCGTCGCAATCCGCAGGCCACCCCCGAGCACCTGCTCCTCGCGCTGGTCGACCAGCAGAACGGCATCGTCCCCAGCGTCCTCACCAAGCTCGGTGTCGACATGGCGGCGATCCGCGAGCAGACGACGGCGGCCATCGACGCCCTGCCGCAGCTCGCTGAGGGCGGTGAGGTGTCGGGGCCGGCCTCCGAGCTGTTGCAGGTCCTGCGCGCCGCCGAGCACGAGATGCGTGAGCTCGGTGACGAGTACGTCTCGACCGAGCACATCCTGCTCTCGCTCGCCGGACACAACTCGAAGGCCGGCGAGGCGCTGCGCGCCGCCGGCGCCACCAAGGAGCGGCTCGCCCCGGCGATCGGCGAGGTCCGCGGCCCGCACCGCGTGACCGACCAGAACCCCGAGGACAAGTACGAGGCGCTCAAGCGGTTCGGCATCGACCTCACGGAGCGCGCCGAGCGCGGCGAGCTCGACCCGGTCATCGGCCGCGACGACGAGATCCGCCGCGTCATCCAGGTGCTCTCGCGCCGCACGAAGAACAACCCCGTCCTCATCGGTGAGCCGGGCGTCGGCAAGACGGCGATCGCTGAGGGCCTGGCCCAGCGCATCGTGTCCGAGGACGTCCCCGAGTCCCTGCGCGACCGCCGCGTCGTCAGCCTCGACATCGGCTCGCTGATCGCCGGCGCGAAGTACCGGGGCGAGTTCGAGGACCGGCTGAAGGCCGTCCTCAAGGAGGTCCAGGAGGCGCGCGGCCAGATCATCCTCTTCCTCGACGAGCTGCACACGATCGTCGGGGCCGGCGCGGCGGAGGGCGCGGTCGACGCGGCCAACCTGCTCAAGCCGATGCTCGCCCGCGGCGAGCTCCGCGCCGTCGGGGCCACGACGCTCGACGAGTACCGCAAGCACATCGAGAAGGACGCCGCGCTCGAGCGCCGCTTCCAGCCGGTGATGGTCGGCGAGCCGTCGGTCGAGGACGCGATCGCCATCCTGCGCGGGCTCAAGGAGCGCTACGAGCAGCACCACGGCGTCGCGATCCAGGACTCCGCCGTGATCGCCGCGGCGACCCTGTCGCACCGCTACATCGCCGACCGCTTCCTGCCCGACAAGGCGATCGACCTGATCGACGAGTCGGCGTCGCGGCTGAAGATCGAGATCGACTCGGTCCCCACCGAGATCGACGAGGTCAAGCGCCGGATCCTGCAGCTGCAGATCGAGCAGACCTCGCTCGAGAAGGAGAAGGACGACGCGTCGCGGGAGCGGCTCGCCGCGCTGCAGCGCGACATGGCCGACCTCGAGGAGCAGCTGAACGCGATGACCGCCGAGTGGCAGCGCGAGAAGGACGCGGCCGCTGGCGTGTCGGAGATCATCCAGCGCATCGGCGAGGTCGAGACCGAGCTGACGCGCGCCGAACGCGAGGCCGACCTCGAGACCGCGGCGAAGCTGCGCCACGGGGAGCTGCCGGACCTCCGTCGCCGCCTGGCGGAAGCCGAGGCGGCCGCCGAGCGCGACGACGCGCCGGCCAACCGCTTCTTCAAGCGCGAGGTCGACGCCGAGGACATCGCCGAGGTCGTCGGCCGCTGGACCGGCATCCCGGTCAGCCGCCTGCTGGAGGGCGAGGTCGACAAGCTCGTCCACATGGAGGCGCGCCTGCACGAGCGCGTCGTCGGCCAGGACGAGGCCGTGTCCGCCGTCGCGGCGGCGATCCGGCGCTCGCGCGCCGGGCTGCAGGACCCCGACCGCCCGATCGGCACGTTCCTGTTCATGGGGCCGACCGGTGTCGGCAAGACCGAGCTGGCCCGCGCGCTGGCGGAGCAGATGTTCGACAGCCAGGACGCGATGATCCGCATCGACATGTCGGAGTACATGGAGAAGCACTCCGTGTCGCGGCTCGTCGGCGCGCCTCCCGGCTACGTCGGGTACGACGAGGGCGGCCAGCTCACCGAGGCCGTTCGCCGGCGTCCGTACAGCGTCGTCCTGCTCGACGAGATCGAGAAGGCCCACCCCGACGTCTTCAACGCCCTGCTGCAGGTGATGGACGACGGGCGGCTGACCGACGGCCAGGGTCGCACGGTCGACTTCAAGAACGTGGTGCTGATCCTGACCTCCAACGTCGGGGCCGGCTCGCCACTGGGCTACCGCGGCGCGCTGGAGGCGACCTTCAAGCCCGAGTTCCTCAACCGGCTGGACGACATCGTCGAGTTCGACGCGCTGGACCGCGAGCAGCTCGGCCAGATCGTCGACATCCAGGTCGAGCGCCTGGTCGGCCGGGTGCGGGAGCGCGGCATCGAGGTGCAGCTCACCGACGAGGCCCGCGTCCTGCTCGGCGACCTCGGCCACGACCCGGCGTACGGAGCGCGCCCGCTGAAGCGCGTGATCCAGAAGCGCCTGGTCGACCCCCTGGCCCTCGCGATCCTCGAGGGGACCTACCGGGAGGGCGACACCGTGACCGTGGACGCGGTCGACGGCGAACTGGTGCTCGGGGCCGCCGTCGTCACCGCGTGATCCCGGGGCCCGCGGCGCCCGGCCGGTGCAGGCCCGGGCGTCGCAGGCCGCAGGGCGCGGACCGGCCTGGCAGGCCCGGCACCCGGTCCGGCTAGGCTCGGTCGGTGGATCTCACCGGCACGACCTGCCTCGTCACCGGCGCGGGCCGCGGGATCGGCCTGGGCATTGCCCGGGCGCTCGCCGAGCGCCCCGTCGACCTGCTGCTGATCGGCATGCGCGACCCTTCGGGCGGTCCGCCGCTGCACCCCGGGGACCCGGGCGTGCGGGCGCGGGAGATCCGGGCGGTGCGGATGGACCTCGGGTCGCAAGAGGCGATCGACGCGTGCTGCGACGCACTCGCGGCCGAGCTGGGGGCGCTCGACCTGCTGGTCAACAACGCCGGCCAGGTGACGGGCGGCCTGCTCGAGGAGCAGGACCTCGGCGAGATCTACGCGATGTTCCAGGCGAACCTGGTCGGCCTGGTGCACCTGACGCACCGCGTCCTCCCGGCCATGCTCGCCCGCGGGCACGGCAAGGTCGTCAACAACGCGTCGATCAGCGGCTACGCGGCCGTGCCGGCCGCCTCGACCTACGCCGCGTCCAAGCACGGCGTCGTCGGCTTCAGCGAGTCGCTGCGGCGGGAGCTCGTCGGCACCGGGGTGAGCGTGATGCATCTCGTCACGCCCGGGGTCGCGACCGACATGCTCGCGACGACCGACGACCTCTACGGCCGTCACATGGACACGTCCGACTGGCCGCGTCAGACCCCGGAGGCGTGGGGCGCGAAGGTCGTCGAGGCGATCGAGCGCGACGCCGTGAGGCTCATGCCCCGCGATCGCAGCCGGATCCTCGTGGCACTCTCCCGCGGGCCGGCCAAGCTCGTCGACGCCGTCGCCGCCCGGATGTTCACCCGCAGTCCCGGAGCCTGAGGGCTACTTGCGAGCGGTCCGGATCCGGACGCCGACCGTGTAGTAGGTGAAGGTCGACTTCGACGTCCCGCGCCGGAACTTCCGGTTGGTGTCGACCTGCAGCTTCCAGAGCCCGCGCTCGGCCCGGAACGGGAACAGCCGGCGCTTCTTCGTGCGCTTGATCGCTCCGCACGCCCCCGTGGCCCGCCCGAGGCGGTAGGTCCGCTTGCGCTTGCCGTTGGGCCGGATGTAGTGCAGGTAGACGTACGGGCTCTTGGCGCCGGCAGGCCGCGAGAGCTTGAAGCCGTTGACCGACCACCGCACCTTGAGCTTCGCCGGGTTGCCGGAGGAGGGCGAGAAGTCGGCGAAGATGTCGCTGGTGTAGAACGACGTGCTGGCCGAGTTGGCGCCCTCGTCGACCCGCACCTTCCACTTGCGCTGACGGCTGTTCAGGGTCGCCAGCGGGGTCGCGGTGAACTTGCCCGACAGCGCGCCGAACGCGTCCATGGTGCCGGTTCCGTTGGGCAGCGGCTGGCCGTCGAGGCTGACCTGGAACTGGGCGCCGGGGGTGAAGCCGTTGCCCGACAGCGTGACGGGCGTCGCGACGCGCTTCTTCTTGATCACCGTGTCGAGGTAGCAGTCACGGTCGACCTGGACCCTCGGGATCGCGTTCGCGGAGGAGGGCAGGGCCACGAGCGCGCCGAGCGCGATGGCGGTGATGGTGGTGGGACGCACGGTCATGTTCCTCCGATATCGGCACGCGGTGGCGCTACGGTAGCCACAATTCGGCCACTCGGAGACACGGAACACGCCGATCGGGTAGAACGAGCGGTGTCCGAGCCCCAAGCGCTACGTCCCTCGCGGCGCATACGACGGAGGTCCACCTTGCCCACGTACATCATGCTCTCGACCCTCACGCCCGAAGGGGTGCAGACGGTCAAGAACAACCCGCAGCGCATCCGCGAAGTCAACAACGAGGTCGCGCAGCTCGGCGCCAAGGTCACGGCCCAGTGGTCGACCCTCGGCCGCTACGACTTCATCAACATCGTCGAGGCGCCCGACGAGCAGACGATGGCACGGGTGAGCCTCGAGCTCGGCTCGCGCGGCACGGCTCGGTACGAGACGCTGCCGGCGATCCCGATCGACGACTTCATCGCCAGCCTGTAGGGCACGGGACATCCGTTGAAGGTCCTCGTCGTCGGAGCGGGTGGGCGCGAGCACGCCATCGTGCGCGCCCTGGCCCGGTCCCCGCAGCGTCCTGAGCTGCTCTGCGCGCCGGGCAACCCCGGGATCGCGGCCGACGCCCGCCTGCTGGACATCGCCGTCACGGACACGGACGCCCTCGTCGCCGCGGCGCAGGCGCACGACGTGGACCTCGTGGTCATCGGACCGGAGGTCCCGCTCGTGGCCGGGTTGGTCGACGCGCTCGCCGCCGCGGGCCGGCGGGCGTTCGGGCCGGTCGCGGCCGCGGCGCGGCTGGAGGGCTCCAAGGAGTACGCCAAGGAGGTCATGGAGGCGGCCGGGGTCCCGACCGCCGCGTGGGCGTCCGTCGACGACGTCGAGGCCGGGATGGCCGCGATCACCGGCTACCCGACCGTCCTGAAGTTCGATGGCCTGGCCGCCGGCAAGGGCGTGGTCATCGCGCCCGACGAGGCGGCGGCACGAGGGGCACTCGAGGTGTTCCTCGTCGAGCGGCGGTTCGGCGCCGGGCGCGTGGTGGTGGAGGAGTTCCTCGACGGGGAAGAGCTGTCGCTGCTGGCCCTCTGCGACGGCGAGCGCGCCGTGGCGATGGCCCCGGCCCAGGACTACAAGCGGATCTTCGACGGCGACGAGGGTCCCAACACGGGCGGCATGGGCTCGTACTCGCCGGTCGCCGGTGTCGACCGGGCGCTGCTCGATCAGATCGTCGCCACGGTGCACCAGCCCGTCGTGGACGAGCTCGCGCGGCGCGGCACCCCGTTCCACGGCGTGCTCTACGCGGGACTCATGCTGACGGCGGCCGGACCGAAGGTGCTGGAGTTCAACACCCGGTTCGGCGACCCGGAGACCCAGGCCGTGCTCCCGCGGCTGCGCTCCGATCTCCTGGCGCATCTGCACCAGGCGACGCAACGGGGTGGACTCGCCGACGCGGAGCTGGTGTGGGACGACGGCTGGGCGGTGACGCTCGTCCTGGCCAGCGCCGGCTATCCGGACGCCCCGCGGACGGGCGACGTCATCGACGGGCTGGGCGACGTCCCACCGGACGTCGAGATCACCCACGCCGGCACGAGGGCCTCCGACGCGGGCATCGTGACCGCCGGAGGGAGGGTCCTGAACGTCACGGCCCTGGGGCCCGACCCGGCGTCCGCGCGAGCAGCCGCGTACGCTGCCGCTGACCAGATCACCTTCGAGGGCAAGCAGCAGCGATCCGACATCGCCCTGCGAGCCGTGGAGCGAACGACAGCACCATGACCGAGCAGCCCGAGCAGACCACGACCACCGAGCCCGAGACGGCGTTCGACGACCTCGATATCGGCGAGCCCCGCGTCGGCATCATCATGGGGTCGAAATCGGACCTGCCGACGATGGAGAAGGCCGGCGCCGTCCTCAAGGACGCGGGCGTCGGCTTCGAGATCCGGGTCATGTCCGCCCATCGCGATCCGGAGACGGTCGCCGACTACTGCAAGAACGCGCGCCTGCGCGGTCTGCGGGTCATCATCGCGGGGGCCGGACTGTCCGCCGCGCTGCCCGGGGTCGCCGCCGCCCACACCGACCTGCCGGTGATCGGCGTGCCGCTGTCCTCCTCGCTGAGCGCCGCGGGCGGCCTGGACGCGATCCTCTCGGTCGTCCAGATGCCGCCCGGCGTGCCCGTCGCCTCCGTGGGTCTGGACAACCCGCGCAACGCCGCGCACCTGGCGCTGCGGATCCTCTCGGCCTAGGGCCGATGGCCTCCGTCCCCAACGTCCTCGCCGGCCGCTACGCGTCGGCGGCCATCGCGGAGACCTGGTCGCCCGAGCACAAGGTGGTGCTCGAGCGACGCCTCTGGATCGCCGTCCTGCGCGCGCAGCGTGACCTGGGCATCGACGTGCCGGACGGAGTCATCGAGGCGTACGAGGCGGTGGTCGACCGGGTCGATCTCGCCTCGATCGCCGACCGGGAGCGGGTCACCCGCCACGACGTCAAGGCGCGCATCGAGGAGTTCAGCGCGCTCGCGGGCCACGAGCACATCCACAAGGGGATGACCTCGCGCGACCTGACCGAGAACGTCGAGCAGCTGCAGGTCCGGGCCTCACTGGAGATCGTGCGGGACCGCGTGGTCGCGACGCTCCGACGCCTCGGGAGCCTGGCCGCCGAGCACGAGGCCCTCGTGATGGCCGGTCGGTCGCACAACGTCCCCGCGCAGGCCACGACGCTCGGCAAGCGGTTCGCCACCGTGGCGGACGAGCTGCTCGTCGCCCTGGACCGGCTCGAGGACCTGCTGCGGCGCTACCCGCTGCGTGGCATCAAGGGCCCGGTCGGCACGGCGCAGGATCAGCTCGATCTGCTCGACGGCGACGAGGACAAGCTGGCGCAGCTCGAGGAGCGCGTCGCCGCGCACCTCGGGTTCGACCGGGTGCTCACGAGCGTCGGACAGGTCTACCCGCGCTCCTTGGACTTCGACGTCGTGTCCTGCCTCGTGCAGGTCGTCTCCGCGCCGTCGAACCTCGCCACCACGGTGCGCCTGATGGCGGGCAACGAGCTGGTGACCGAGGGCTTCCAGCCCGGGCAGGTCGGGTCCTCCGCGATGCCGCACAAGATGAACACCCGCTCGTGCGAGCGCGTCAACGGTCTGGCGGTGATCCTGCGAGGGCACCTCTCGATGGTCAGCGAGCTCGCCGGCGACCAGTGGAACGAGGGAGACGTCTCGTGCTCGGTCGTCCGCCGGGTGGCGCTCCCCGACGCGTTCTTCGCGACCGACGGCCTGTTCGAGACCTTCATGACCGTGCTCGACGAGTTCGGCGCGTTCCCGGCGGTCGTCGCCCGCGAGCTCGACCGCTACCTGCCGTTCCTCGCCACCACGAAGGTGCTGATGGCCGCGGTACGGGCCGGGGTCGGCCGGGAGGCCGCCCACGAGGCCATCAAGGAGCACGCCGTGGGTGTCGCCCTGTCGATGCGCGAGGAGGGCACGGCGGAGAACGCGCTGCTGGATCGCCTGGCCGGCGACGAGCGCCTGGGGATGTCCCACGAGGCGCTGTCGTCCGCCGTCGCCGACCCGCTCGCGTTCACGGGTGCGGCCGTCGCGCAGACGCGCGCCGTCCTGGCGCGCATCGAGGAGGTCGTCGCGCGGTACCCGGACGCGGCGGCCTACACGCCCGGCGCCATCCTCTGACGACGCCGGGCGATGCGTGCGCGGGTCAGCCCTGCGCGCAGCGGTAGGCGATCGGCGTCGCCACCGGCGAGGTGCCGAGGGTGCCGTCGTCCGCGACCGTGGCGTTCACCGTCGCCGAGGTGATGCTCCCCAGCGGATCGGGCAGGGGCAGGTCCTGACGGACGGACAGGTCGGAGGCCATCTCGCCCGTGCCCAGGTCGATGCCCTCGAGCGTCCGCGCGAACATGAGCTCACTGGCGGTCGGCAAGTGCCGGCCTGCCGCGCCGCAGGCCGCCGACGCATCGGCGAACGTGGCTGCGGCACGCGGCGCCTTCTCGATGCACGCGTCCCCGGCCACGACCTGGTCGGCGGCACACGACCCGCCGCCGGTCTGCGCGCTGCTGATGATCTGCGCGGCGGTCAGGCCGCTCACCTTCTCGGCGTTGAGGCCCGCGGTGGCACGCGCCTCGCTGATGAGCTCCGACGCGTGCTTGCCGTCGACGCGATCGGCGTTGAGTCCCAGCGCGACCGCGTTGGCGTTGGTGACGAACGGTGCGGCGTTCGGCTTCGGCGTCGTGATGCTGTTGCCGGCCTGGATGATGCCGCCGATCGGGCCGGTGTCGAAGACGAAGTCGAACGCCTTGCCGCCGGTCAGGTTGTTGACGCGGATGCAGGGGGTGGAGAGGTCGGGGTTGCCGACGCCGCGGGTGTCCAGCGATGTGCGACAGCCGTAGATGGCGCCGCCGCCGGTGCCCTTGTTGGACTGGCGCGTGCCGTAGGTCCCGAGACCGGTCTTGGCGATGATCTGGGTCTCGGCGGCAGCGTCCGCCCCGCCGGCGGGGTTGCGCTCCCCGATGTCGATCGGCGCGGCGATCGCGACGGGCGCGGCGATGAGCGCCGCGGTGATGATGGTTGCGGTTCTGCTTGGGGAGATTTTCGGTCTCATGCACCTCGCAACCCAGCAGACCGTGGAGTGGAGCGGTGTCCGCGGAATTACTCGACGATGGTCCCCACGACGCCCTCCGCGGCGGCCGGGAACCGAGGATCCATGCGCTCGAGCGTGTCCACGAGGATCGTCAGGACCGCCCAGTCGCGGTACCAGTTGCGGTCCCCCGGGACCACGTACCACGGGCAGGCGTGGGTGGTGGTCCGGGCGATCGCCTCCGTGAAGGCCGCCTGGTAGTCGTCCCAGTACCTGCGCTCCTCGAGGTCTCCCGCGTTGAACTTCCAGCGCTTCACCGGGTCGTCGACGCGCTCCTGCAGGCGCTCGCGCTGCTCCTCCTTGGAGATGTGCAGCATGACCTTGACGATCTTCGTGTTCGCGACGGTCAGCAGGTCCTCGAAGGCCCGGATGCGCTGATACCGCGGCCGCCAGATCTCCTCCGGCACCAGGCTGTGGACGCGGACGACCAGCACGTCCTCGTAGTGGCTGCGGTTGAACACGGCGATCTCCCCGTGGTGCGGGGCCTGGGCGTGGATGCGCCACAGGAAGTCGTGGGCCAGCTCCTCCTGGCTCGGAGCCTTGAACGAGACGACCCGGACCCCCTGCGGGTTGACTCCCGCGAACACCGAGCGGACGGTGCCGTCCTTGCCGCCCGCATCCATCGCCTGGAGCACCAGCAGCAGCGACTGCTCCCCCTCGGCGTACAGGCGCGCCTGGAGCTGGGCGAGTCGCGCCCGCAGCACCGCGGACGCGTCCTTGGTCTGCTGCTTGTCGCCGGGGGCGCCCGCGGTCGAGCGCGTGTCGATGCGGGAGAGGTCGAGCTTGGTCCGGGGCTTGATCCGCCAGCGGTCGGATTCGCGACGTCGTGCCACCGTGGTCAGCGCCCGCGCGACAGGTAGATCGTGACCTTCGCACGCGGGGAGAGCTTGCGTCCGGCCGCCGGGGAGAAGCGCACGAGCCGACCACGCCTGCGACCGCTGCGGACCCGCCGGACCTTGCCTGCCGTGCAGCCGGCCGACCGCAGCCGCGACCGCGCGCTCCGGAGGGTGATCGCCTTGCGCGAGCTCGGGACGACGCACGGCGAGCCGCTGGAGATGAGCAGATCGACCGCCCCGCCGTTGGGCAGTGATGTGCCCGCCGGGGTGCGGAGCTTGACCAGGCTCCCACGGGCGTAGCGGCGCGATGCCGTGTAGATCTGGCGCCCCGCGGTGCAGTGGGCCGCGAGGAGGCCGGTCAGCGCCGTGGCCAGCGGGGTCCCCGCGGCGATCGTCGGCACGATGCACGGAGGCGGTGGAGCCACGACGGAGTACGGGAACGCCTGCGGCCCGGCCACCGGGGACGGGTCACCCGAGTAGTCCGCCACCCAGACGCAGATGACGTAGTCGCCGGGGTCGCTCGGCGTGAACCGCGTGCTGACCCTGAACGCGCCGTTGACGTCGACGCCGTACACGCCCGGGAGCGCGCGCCCGCTGTCGGACTCCGCGGTCGGCGCGCAGGCGGCGCCACCCGATGGGCGATAGGTCGCGAACACGGCCTTCGGCGCCTCGGAGGCTCCGCTCACGGTCGCCGTGGTCTCCTGGTCGACCGTCGGGGTCGCCGGCGCGACCACCGCGGAGATCGAGGCGGTCGGGGCCCGGAACGTGATCGTCTGGCTGATCGGGGTCACGGGCGTGGTCGACGAGTCGGCCACCCAGATGCAGAAGAGGAAGGTCCCGGCCTCCGGCCAGATGCCCGTGTACTTGATCGCGAAGGCGCCGTCGACCTCCTCGCCGTAGGGCAGGTACCGCGGAGCCGTCCCCGAGTCGGTCGCCGCGGACGGCGCGCACGCGGCACCGCCGGTCGGGCGGTAGCTCGCGAAGACGCGCTTCGGGGTGGTCGCGGTCCCCGCGACGGTGAAGGTCCGGCCGATCTCGGCGGCCGGGTCGGACTTCCCCGAGGCATCGGTCACGGTGAGCGCCGCGGAGTCCGCGTGCGCTCCGGTCGCGCAGAGAAGGCTCACGGCCAGCGCCATGGCTGTCGCGAGGGTCGTCCTGGACGCCATGAGAATCCCTCCCGGTCGGCCGCTCTCCCGTTGGGCGGCTCCTGGGCCGAACATAGCGGGGTTCGCCCCCGGCGTGGAACAGAATTGCGGTCGGGAGCCCGCCGTCGTGACGGGCGCCGCGTGGGTCAGGCCAGCGCGAGCCGCGCGAGGGCCATCGCGCCCTCGCGGCTGCGGGCCACGGCGAGGAAGCGCCCGGAGTGGCAGAAGGCCGCGTCCGGCACGCCCGTGACCTCCTGCAGGGCAGTGCCCTCGAGCCCCGCCCAGGCCTCGGGAAGGTCCCTGCGGTTGGCGAACTGGCCGAGCACCGCGGGGACCGCCTGGACGCCCCAGCCGGAGGACTTCGGCAGGACCACGTAGAGCGCCTCGGGCGCGTGCGCGTGAACGGCGCGGTGCCACGGCAGGCTCCGGTCCAGCTCGACGACGCGTGGATCGCTGCTCGTGGTGACCGCCTCGGCGACGATGCGCTGGGCGCGTGCCGTGGCGGCCGCCCCCGCGATCTCGCGCTGCAGGATGCCGCGGGCCAGGTCGACCGCCCGCGCGAACCGCGCGTCGATGGTGGCGTCGTCGTCGGGCTCCTCCCACGTCGGGTTGAAGCCGCCGATGACCCCGCTGACGCTCATCGCCGCGACGTTGTCCACCAGCGGCGTGGCGATCGTCTGGCCGGTGTCGTTGGCGTCGACGCCCTGGACCAGGGACTCGTCGACGAGTGCTGCGACCTCCGCGTCGTCACCGCACGCCCGCTCGCCGTACTCGCGCCACACCAGCCCGAAGGAGGCGTAGCGGATGCCGTTGGGTCGCGCTCCCGCGCCGCCGCGCTGGTGGTGGTCGAAGTCGCCGGTGGCGGGGTCGAAGGCGTGGCCGACGTCGACGCGCAGGTCTGCCGCGGCGAGAACCTCCTTGTCCCGGGTGCGCACCACGTCGAGGTCGTCGTGGACCAGGCCCAGGACGGCGATCGCGAAGACCTCGTCGGCGTGGAAGGAACCCGAGTGGGTGGCGGCGCGCATGGGGGGCAGGGTAGGGACCGTGGCAGCCACGGGGAGCGCGGCCGGAAGCTCCGCTAGCATCGGCCCGCGTGAGCACTCCCTCCGTTGCCGACCTTCCCCTCCTGCACCGCGGCAAGGTCCGCGAGATGTACGACCTGGGGGACGACCGCGTGCTGCTGGTCGCCTCCGATCGCATCTCCACCTACGACGTCATCCACCCGAACCCGATCCCGGACAAGGGCAAGGTCCTGACCGGCCTCTCGGCGTTCTGGTTCGAGCAGACCGCGTCGATCTGCCCCAATCACGTCATCTCGTACACCGATGGCGTGCCCGCCGAGGTGCGCGGCCGGGCGGTCGTGGTGAAGAAGCTGAAGATGCTGCCGGTCGAGGCGATCGTCCGCGGGCACATCACCGGCTCGGGCTGGAAGGACTACCTGGCGACCGGCAAGATCAGCGGCATCGAGCTGCCGCCCGGCCTGCAGGAGTCCGAGAAGTTCCCGGAGCCGCTCTTCACGCCGTCGACGAAGGCGGACATCGGGGATCACGACGAGGCGATCGACTTCGACCAGGCCGCCGCCGCGATCGGCGACGCCGACCTCGCCCAGCGCGTCCGCGAGCTGTCGATCGCGCTGTACAGCGCGGCCGCCGAGCTGTCGGCGACGCGCGGCGTGATCCTGGCCGACACGAAGTTCGAGTTCGGCGTGGACGCCGACGGCGCGCTGACGGTCGGTGACGAGGTCCTCACCCCGGACTCCTCGCGCTACTGGCCCGCCGACGGGTTCGAGGTCGGGCACGGGCAGCCGAGCTTCGACAAGCAGTACGTGCGCGACTGGGCGTCGGGCACCGGCTGGGACAAGACACCTCCCGCGCCGGAGATCCCCGCCGAGGTGGTGGCCGAGACTCGCGCGAAGTACGTCGAGGCCTACGAGAAGATCACCGGCGAGCCGTTCGACGCCTGGCTGCAGAGGACGGCAGCATGAAGGCCCGCGTGCTCATCCGGCCCAAGGCCGGGATCCTCGATCCGCAGGGCGTCGCCGTCGAGCAGGCGCTGCCCGCCCTGGGCTTCAGCGGCGTCAGCGAGGTTCGCGTCGGCCGGATGGTCGAGCTGGAGATCGAGGACGAGTCGCAGCTCGACGCCCTCTGCCAGAAGCTGCTGGCGAACACGCTGATCGAGGACTACGAGATCGTCTCGGTCGACCCGGCGGGCGCCGCGTCGTGAAGTTCGGCGTCGTCCGCTTCCCGGGCACCTGCGACGACTTCGACGCCCGCGACGCCTGCGCCCGGGTCGACGGCGCCGAGGCCGTGCTGCTCTGGCACGGCGACCACGACCTGCAGGGTGTCGACGCGGTCGTGGTCCCCGGCGGCTTCTCCTACGGGGACTACCTGCGGGTCGGGGCGATCGCCCGCTTCGCGCCGGTGATGACGGAGGTCATCGCGTTCGCCCGCGAGGGCGGTCCGGTCCTCGGGATCTGCAACGGCTTCCAGATCCTCTGTGAGGCGGGCCTGCTGCCGGGTGCGCTGCTGCCCAACACGGGGCGCCGCTTCATCTTCCGTCAGGTCGACCTGACCGTGGAGCGCACCGACACCATCTTCACGAGCGCCACGCCCGACGGGCAGTCGACGCTGTCGATCCCGATCAAGCACACCACGGGCCGCTACTACGCGCCCGAGGACCAGCTCGACGCCATGGAGGCGAACGGCCAGGTGCTGCTGCGCTACGCGCCCGGGCAGAACCCCAACGGCTCCCTGCGCGACATCGCCGGCGTGACGAACGAGGCCGGCAACGTCTTCGGCCTGATGCCCCATCCCGAGCACGCGGTCGATCCCCTGACGGGGTCGGTCGACGGGCTCGTGCCGTTCACGTCGATGGCGTCCGCCGTCGGCGCGACCGTCTGAGCCGCTCACTGCGGGAGCAGGAACGGGCGCGGCGTCAGCGAACGCGCATGGGTGATCGTCGATTGCGCGTACTACGTGGACGGCGTCCGTCAGCAGGAAGGCACGTTGCCGACGGGTGCGATCACCCACTGCCTGAACGAGGAGCACGGGTTCGTGTGGCTGGGTCTGTCGGACCCGACCGACGATGAGCTGCGCGAGGCCCAGCGGCTCTTCGGGCTGCACGAGCTCGCCATCGAGGACACGCGCTGCCGCCACGAGCGGCCCAAGCTCGAGCCGTACGAGGACCACCAGTTCCTCGTCCTGCGCACCGCGATCTACGACGACGAGCGTGAGGAGGTCGAGTTCGGGGAGATCAACGTCTTCGCCGGCCCCCGGTTCGTCGTCGTCGTCCGCGAGGGTCGCGCCTCGTCGCTGCGCGGCACGCGCCAGCGCCTGGAAGGGCGCCCCGACCTGCTGGCGCAGGGCCCGGGGGCCGTGCTGTGGGGCGTCATCGATCGTGTCGTCGACGACTACGAGCCCGTCGTCCGCGGGCTGGAGAACGACGTCGAGGAGGTCGAGGCCCAGGTCTTCGCGGTGGGGACGAACCCGCCCGACCAGACCGCCCGCATCTACTTCCTCAAGCGCGAGCTGAGCGATCTGCGACGGGCGCTGCATCCGCTGCTCGCCCCGCTGGACCAGGCGGCGCAGGGCCTCCTGCCCGGCGTCGACGGGCTGGCGCCGTACTTCCGCGACGTGCTGGACCACGTCCGGCGGATCGAGGAGGAGGCCGCCGACTCGCGGGAGCAGCTCGTCGCGGCGATGCAGGCCAACATCGCGCTCATCGCCAACCGGCAGAACGACGCCGTGCGCAGGGTCACCGGGTGGGCCGCGCTCGTCGCGGTGCCGACGTTCGTCGCTTCGGTCTACGGGATGAACTTCACGCACATGCCGGAGCTGGACTGGCGGCTCGGGTACCCGTTCGCGATCGCCCTGATGATCGCGATAGCCGGAACGATCTACTGGCTCCTGCGACGCTCGCGGTGGATCTGAGGCGGCCGCCGCATCGACTCCCTGGCCGGGTG
>NZ_JBFIGP010000014.1:0-28644 GCF_041602235.1 Paraconexibacter sp. | reverse complement strand
GGCCGCGCGGTCGGCCAGCCCCAGGCGCTTGCGCAGGTCGGCGGCGACGTCGACGGACTGCATGTCGTCGACGGCGACGGCGAGCGGCACCAGCACGGGCTTCGCCGGCGCCAGGTCGATCTGCCGCAGGGAGCGTGCCCGGGCCCGCGCGTCCAGCGCGACGTGGTCGGTCGCGGCGACGGCGCGGCCCACCTCGGCCAGCGCGGACCGCGTCTGCGTCCGCTCGGCACCGTCCCGGGGGACGAGGACGACGCCGAGGGAGGCCCGGCCGGCTCCGGGCAGGTCGCGGGCCAGGGCGGCCTCCACGGCCTGGGAGTCCGACCCGGGGACCGCGAAGCCGCCGCCCGTCAGGTTGTCGGACTGGGATGCCGCGAACGGCACCGCGGCGACCAGCACCAGTGCCCACACCGCCAGGACGAGGCGGCGGCGACGACGAACGCCGGCGTCGAGTCGGAGCATGAGCGACTGCATGGTGTGTGACGGCCTCCCGAAGCGGATTGAGCGCCGCGGCGCTCCCCGAGCGTCCGCGGCTGCGACTGGCTGGTTGGCCAGTCAAGCCCGGTCAGCGTGCCGGGACGCGGCGTCCCAGCGTGTGAGTCTGCTCACACGAGCCGCTCAGGCGGAGGCGATGAGCGACCGCACCGCGTCGGTCGCGGCGGCGATCGACGCCGAGAAGTCACGGTCCGGCTCGCTCACCATGCGCAGCGCGAGGCCGTCGCCGAGCGCGAAGATCACGTCGACGATCGCGTCCGCCGGGGCGTGGATCTCGATGACGCCTTCCACGTTCTTGGCCTCGAGGACCGCCGCGACGTGCTCACGCGTCCGGCTGAGCACCTCGCGGAACCCGTCCGCCAGCTCCTCGTTGCGCCGCGCCATGGTGAAGAGCTCGAAGAGCAGCGCGACGAAGTCCGGGTCCTCCGCGTGCATCCGCTCGAGGGTCGTACGCAGGAGCTCGACGAACGCGTCGGCGCTCTCCGCCTCCTGCAACTGCGACTCGAGCTGCGTGATCCGCACGTCGCACTCGCGTCGCACGACCTCCGCGAGCAGCGCTTCCTTCGTGCCGAAGTAGTAGTGCAGCAGCCCTCGGCTGACGCCCGCCTCGCCCGCGACGTGATCGAAGGTCGCGGCGGCCACACCGCGCTGCGCGATGCTGCGCCGCATCGCTTCGACGATGCGCTGCGCCTTCTCGCCGTCGATCGCCCGGGGGGTCGCTGGGGTCGCCATCACCGTCAAGCCTACGACGTCCCGCGGGCGCCGCGACGCCCCGGAACGCCGACGGGCGCCCGGAAGGGCGCCCGTCGGCGAACAGCGGCTGTGACGGCAGACGCTACGCCGTGGCTCCCGACGCGGGGGCCGGGGACGCAGGCGCGGTCGACGAGGTGTAGTCGAACTCCTCCTCGGCGCCGAAGAGCGCGTCGAGCACCTTGTCGCGCAGATCGCTGGAGAGCGCGAGCGCCAGCCCGGCACCGACGGCCAGGAGCAGCAGCTTGCGACCGAGGCCGCCCCGCTTCTTCGCGGCCTTCTTGGCCGCCTTGGCCGGCTTGCTGGGCGCCGGCTCCTTGAGGGTGTTCCCGACGTCCTTCAGCGCCGCGGCGGCGTCCTGCAGCGACGTGTGCAGCTGCTTGTCGTTGGCGAGCGTCTTGGCGACCTTGCCCTTCTTCGCCTTGCTCACCCGCTCGTAGGCGTCGCGGGCAGCCTCGAACGCCACGCGAACGTTGTCGCGGAGTTCGTCGTCCGTGGCGACACGCTGCACGTACGGGTTGTCCTTCACGGCCTCGACGGCCTCGGCGACCGTCACCGGCGCTGCCTTTGCCGCCTGTTTTGCGGTCTTCTTCTTCGAAGCCATGGTCCTCCGCTCGAGTCGTTCAGGGGTGGTTGCGTCGAGCATACCCACGGGAGGACCCCGTCACACGGTGCACACCGGCGTCGCGACGCCGCGAACGTCCGCGCGGCCACGCAGGACCTCGCCGCCGGCGGGCCCACCCGTCACGGTGACCGCCACGTCCCGCCCGTCCGTCCCCCCGAAGGCCAGGCTGGCCACGAAGGGGGCGACCGCGTCGTGACGCTCCGCCAGCGTGCCGTCCGGGGCGAAGCGCAGGAGCCCACCGCCCTGCCCGCCTGCGACCCACACCCCGCCCTCGGAGTCCACGGCGAGGCCGTCGCACCCCCAGCCCTCCGGCGCCGAGGCGAAGGTGGCTCCCGACGCGTCCAGCGCGCCGTCGCCGTCCACGCCGACCGCCAGGACACGGCTGTGCTGGTAGTCGCAGACGTAGGCGGTGCGCCCATCGGGCGCCAGTCCGATCCCGTTGGGCCAGTCCACCCCGTGCTCGATCGCCACGGCCACGAAGGTCGGCCCGACGACGAGCACGTAGCCGCCACCGTCCTCCCCGGGTTGCTCACCGCGCATCGGCCGGAACCGCATGGCGCCCGCGAGCAGCCAGCCGTTGGCGTCGACGTGGCAGTCGTTGAACCCCGTGATGTCGCTGTCCTCGTCGGGCGCGAACAGGACGTGCTGGGACCCGTCGGCACGGACGTGCAGCAGATCGCGACCGCTGACCACGATGCCGTCCTCGTGCAGGACGAGACCGCCTACACCGCGACGCTCCGCCACCACGACCTCGGGCGCGTCCGCCCCAGGGGGGATCCGGAACACGCCGCCGCCCGTCACGTCGCTGAACCAGACGGTCCCGTCACCGGCTATCCGCGGCGCCTCCGTAAGGCCATATCCGCCGCAGGCGACCGTCTCGAGGCCGAACGGCCGGCCTGCGCTCACGCGCGCTTCTTCGCCGGTTCGAGGGCCACCGCGAGCACCTCGTCGAGCTCACCCACGAACCGGAAGTCCAACTGCTTGCGCAGATGTTCGGCGATCTCCTCGGTGTCGGCCTCGTTGCGCAGCGGCGCGACGACGATCTTGATCCCGTACCGCTGCGCCGCCAGCGCCTTCTCCTTCAGACCGCCGATCGGCAGCACCTGGCCCGTGAGGGTGATCTCGCCGGTCATGGCGACGTCCTCGCGCACGGGGCGACCGGTCAGGAGCGAGACGAGACCGGTGGCCATGGTGATGCCCGCACTCGGACCGTCCTTGGGGATCGCCCCGGCGGGCACGTGGACGTGCAGGTCGTGCGTGGCGAACCAGTCGGCGGCCAGGTCGGGAGCGACCTCCTCGCGTCGCCCGCGCACGTGGCTCAGGGCCGCCTGGGCGCTCTCCCGCATCACGTCGCCGAGCTGCCCGGTGATCACGAGCTTGCCGCTGCCCTCCATCGCGCGCCACTCGACGAACAGGACGTCGCCCCCCACCGGGGTCCAGGCCAGACCGGTCGCGACGCCGGGCACCCGGGTGCGCCGCTGCGTCTCGCTGAAGTACCGCTGGCGCCCCAGCAGCTCCCGCGCCCTGGCCTCCCCCACGCTGACCTTCTTGACCTTCCCGTTCACCTTGCCGTGGGCGTCGGCCTGCTCGGCGATCGTCCGCGCCACCTTGCGGCAGATCGTGCCGATCTCCCGCTCGAGGTTGCGGACCCCGGCCTCGCGGGTGTAGTCGCTGATGACGGCACGCAGCGCCGCGTCGCTGATCGCGATCCACGACTTCTTGAGCCCGTTGCGCTCGATCTGCCGCGGCACGAGGTAGCGCTTGGCGATCTGGAGCTTCTCGTCCTCGGTGTAGCCGGCGAGCTGGATGACCTCCATGCGGTCCCGCAGCGGCCCGGGGATCGTGTCGAGCGTGTTCGCCGTCGTGATGAACATGACGTGCGAGAGGTCGAACGGCACGTCGAGGTAGTGATCGCGGAACGTCGCGTTCTGCTCGGGGTCGAGCACCTCGAGCATGGCGCTGGAGGGGTCGCCCCGCCAGTCGCTGCCCATCTTGTCGATCTCGTCGATCATGAACAGCGGGTTGTTGGACCCGGCGTCGCGCAGCGCCCGGATGATGGTGCCGGGCATCGCGCCGATGTAGGTGCGGCGGTGACCGCGGATCTCGGACTCATCGCGCACGCCGCCCGCGCTGATGCGTTCGAACTTGCGACCGAGCGCCCGGGCGATCGAGCGGCCCAGCGAGGTCTTGCCGACCCCGGGCGGGCCGACGAAGCACAGGATCGAGCCAGCGGGGTGCTGGGCCTCCGCGCCCACCAGCCGTCGCACGGCGAGGAACTCGAGGATCCGGTCCTTCACCTGCTCGATGTCGTAGTGGTCCTCGTCGAGGATCTCGCGGGCGTGGTGCAGGTCCAGGTCGTCCTGGGTCCGGGTGTCCCACGGCAGCTCGGAGATCCACTCCAGGTAGGTCCGGATCACGCCGTGCTCCGCGGCCTGCGGGGGCAGCGACTCCAGGCGCCCCAGCTCGCGCATCGCCTGGGTGCGGACCTCCTCCGGCAGCGCGATCGCGTCCAGGCGCTCGCGGAGCTGGCCGGCCTCGGCGGCGGACTCGTCGAACTCGCCGAGCTCCTTGCGGATCGCGTCCATCTGCTGGCGCAGGACGTACTCGCGCTGGTTCTTGTCGAGCTCGGACTGCACCTGCGACTGGATCTCCGAGCCGATCGAGATGACCTCGAGCTCGCGGGCGAGGACCTCGACGAGGCGTCGCAGGCGCTTGGCGACGTCGATCTCCTCGAGGAGCTCCTGCTTCTCCTCGGTCTTCAGCCGCAGCGATCCGGTGATCAGATGGGTGAGGGCCGCGGGGTCCTCGATGTTGGAGACCGCCAGCTGCAGCTCCTCCGGCAGGTACGGGACCTCCTCGACGATCGTGTTGAACGTCTCCTGCACGTTGCGCGTGAGTGCCGTGAGCTGCGGGCTCTCCTCCAGGACGTCCGGCATCTCGCTGATCCGCCCGACGAGGTAGGGCGTCTCGCGCTCCCAGCTCTCGATCCGCACGCGCTGCTGCCCCTGCACGAGGATCCGCAACGTCCCGTCGGGGACCTTGAGCATGCGCGCGACCTGGCCGACGACGCCGACCTCGTAGAGGTCGTCCGGTCCGGGTGCCTCGAGCTCCGGCGTGCGACTCGCGACCATCACGAGCATCCGGTCCCCGGCCAGCACGTCGTTGATCAGCTGGACCGAGCGCTCCTGCCCGACGGCGAGCGGGGTCAGCGAGTCGGGCAGCGGCACCGTCTCGCGCAGGGGGAGGACCGGCAGCGCGCCGGGCAGATCACGCGCGGCCACGCCGACCGTGACGTCCTGCTCCCCCTCGTGCCCCGCGATCTCGATCACGACTCCTCCCCGCCCGACGAGAGCTCGCCGCCGGAGGCGTCGGGCTCGACGACGACGTCGTGCTCGGCGGTCTCGATCCTGACCGTCCGCTTGACGGGCTTCACGAGCGGGAGCTCCACGCGCAGGATGCCGTCGCGGTACGTGGCGCGAGCCGCGTCGGCCACGACGTCCGCGCCCAGCGGGATCACGCGCCGGAAGGGCCCGAAGTCGATCTCGAGCTGCTGGTAGACCCGTCCCTCGCTGTCCGTCGGACGGCGGTGGCCGGCCAGCACGAGCTCCCGCCCCTGGATCTCGAGGCCGATCTCGTCGATGTCGATGCCGGCCAGCTCCGCCTGGACGACCGCCCGGGCCACCTCGCCGGCCGTCTCCCCCGCCGGGGTCTCGTAGAACACGTCCACGGCGGGGGTGAAGCCGCCGCGCCGCCGCGGCGAGATGCCCGTGCTGAAGACGTCGCCGAACAGCTCGTCCATCTCACGGCGCATCCGCTCGAAGTTGGCGAACAGGTCGCGCTCGGGTCGCATGGTCCAGACGATATCCCGGAGCCGCACATCCGCGGCAGACACCGGAAAATCACGGAGGTCACGTGCCGTCGTCGGAGCTACGGTCGATCACGGCATGTCTGTTTCGCCCCGACCAAGAGGCCGACGCGGCCGAGCGTGCACGCTGGTCCTGCTGGCGGCGTTCGCAGCCGTGGGAACAGCCGCCACGCCGGCGTCCGGCGCACCCGTCCGGATCTCGACCGACGGACAGCGGCCGGACATCGCGGTCGACCCGACGGGTACGGGCCACATCGCGTGGAACGTGCGGGCCGACGGCGACTCGGACGTCCTGCACCACTGCCGCCTCCCGCGTGGTGCAACCACCTGCGCCACGCACCGAGCGGTCACGATCCCTGGGTCGCTCCACGACTTCGACGGACCTCGCGTCCTGATCGCTCCGGGCGGGGCGATCCACCTCGTCACACGACGTTGCTGCTCCAACGCCGCGCGACCCGACGGAACCTACGGGCCGTTCGGCGGGAGCCAGACGTTCGTGCTCTCCTCGACGGACGGCGGAGCGTCGTTTGCCCCGCCCCGCTGGACATCGACCCTGTCACCCAGCGGCGACATCCTGTTCGGTCCCGGCGACTTCCAGATCTCCGCGATCACGAGCGTCGTCACGGGTGGGACGTTCCTGCAGTCGGCTCCGCTGAGCGCCTTCACCAGCGCGGTCGCGAACGTCGGGGACGTGGGCCAGGGCATCAACAACCCCTCCTACCACGGGACCCTGGCGCTCGTCGACCCGCTGACCCCACTCGCCGCCTTCGACGACCTCAAGGGCGCCTACTTCCGACTGTGGGGCGGTTCGGGAGATCTCAACGACGTCGGGTCGTGGGGACCGGTCACCGCGATCCCCGGGGCGGGCGTGGACACCCGGCTCGCCTCCGGGCCACGCGGCACCTTCTTGCAGACCCTGGACGGGCCGCCGGGACGACGCCGCTATGCGGTCCGGCGCTGGGGTGACGGCACGTTCGGCGCCTCGACCCGTGTCACCCCCGTCGGGACACCGATCTTCGGCGACCTGTTCCAGGACGGCTCCGGCCGGCTTCACTCGGTCTGGCGCACCTCAGGCACGAGTCCGGTGCTGCACCGCTATTCCGACGACGGCAGGACGTGGCGACCGAGCCGGGCGGAGGCCCTGGCGACCGCCGCGCAGGTCGGCGACGCGTACAACCTCCGCGTTGCGACGGCCCCGGACGGTGGTGGTTGGACGGTCATCGACCGCAACGGTCGCGGTCCCGTTCACGCCCTTCCGATCCGTCCCCGCGGGGGCACCGGGAGCACGACGTGCCCGATGACCGTGACGTTCGGGGTCGTGACCGCCGAGGCGCTCGAGGGGTGCTTCGCCAAGCGATCGGACGGCAGCCGCGAGGCGACGGGACCGGTGAGCGTCAACGGCATCGACCTCGTGCCCGTGACTGCGGGTGGGGCGAAGGCGGTCGCGGCGACACGCACGATCGTCGACGTCGCCCACCGGCGGATCCGGACCACGGGCAGCGTGCGCGTCCGGACCGGTCCGGTGCAGCTGCACAAGGGCAAGATCGACTGGAAGATCGCGGCGTCCGGGAGCAAGCGCAAGGTGTCACCGGACCTCCCCGACGTCGGGGGCACGAAGCTGCTGGGTTTCCCGGTGAACGGCGACGCGACCATCTTCTTCACCAAGAAGGGGGCGGAGGTCCCCACGCACGTGCGCATGCCGAAGCCGTTCGACGACGGGGTCACCGGCAACATCACGATCCCGACCGCCACCGGCTCCGGACTCGTCACCAGTGGTATGCGGTTCACGGTGCCGAACGGGTCGATGGGGCTCCTGGGCGTCAGCGGGCTGAAGGTCACCTACAAGGACGACCCCGGCATCTTCACCGGAGAGGCGCAGTTCGTCCTACCCCCCGGCGCAGGCGGCAAGCTGAAGGTCGCCTTCGGTTTCGTCAACGGCGCGTTCGCGTTCGCGACCGCCGGCCTGAAGCCGCCGCAGCCGGTTCCCGTTGTTCCGCCGTTCGTCGCAGTGCGAGCGATCGACCTGTCGCTCTCGGCCGATCCCCGTCGGATCGCAGGTGGGGTGGACCTCATCGCCGGGAAGTCGATCGGCGGTGTCGCGGCGGTATCCGTCGATGCGCTCAGCGCCTCCGGCAACGGCCTGTCGCTGACGCTGCCGGGCAGCGGCCCCTCCGTCCTGCGCGCGCAGGGCAAGGTCAAGGTCGCGGGCATCCCCATCGGCAGCGGAGCGGTGCAGTACTCGACCGACGGCATCCTCCGGTTCGGGGCCCTGGTCTCGATGACGCTGGGACCGGCCGGGATCTCCGGCGGGATCAAGGAGGCCGACGGCGCGATCGACCTGAGCAGCGGGGCGTTCAACGCGCAGGGCACCGCGTCGGTGAGCCTCGCCGGCATGCCGCTGCTCAGCGGCAGCGTGCTGGCCTCGAGCAAGGGGATCGCCGCCTGCGGCTCGTTCAGCGGCACGTTCCTCGGCGACTTCGTCGACGTCGCCGCAGGCGTGGGGTACATCTGGGGCGCGTCGACACCGGACCTCTTCGGCGGCTGCGACCTGTCGGGCTACGAGGTCGTCCTCACGAGCGCTGCCGCGCGGGCCGTGCGGAGCACCGACGGCTTCACGGTCAACTCGGGACAACGCGTGGCCGCGGTCCGCGTGCACGGGAACGGCGGCGCCCCGATGGTCGTGCTCACCGGACCGGACGGGCGTCAGGTCACGACACCCGACGCAGGCCCTCCGGTGAAGGGCCCAGGGTTCATCGCCTTCGCCGACGCGGCCTCTTCCACCACCTACGTCCTGCTCTCACGCCCGCCCGCCGGACGCTGGACCGTCGCCACCCGACCGGGTTCGCCAGCGGTGTCCCGGATCGCCACGGCTCGTGGCCTTCCGGCGGTCCGAGTCAGCGCGACGGTCGGCGGTCGTGGCCGGTCGCGCACGGTGCGGTATCGCGTTCGCACCATCGACGGGCAGCGCGTCACGTTGATCGAGCGCACCAGCGACGGCGCCCAGCACGTGCTCGGCGCGGCGGTGGGGAGCGCGGGCACGCTCCGGTTCCGCCCGGACGATCTGCGACGGCGGTCCCGGTCCGTGGTCGCCCTGGTGGAGCAGGACGGCCTGCCCCGCGCCGCGGTGGTCGTCGCGCGTTACACGGCTCCTCCCCGTCTGCGGCCGGCCCGGGTGCGCGGTCTGAAGCTCCGTCGCCGCGGCTCCCGCCTCACGGTGTCGTGGCGCAAGGCCCGCTACGCGGTGCGCTACCGCGTCGTGATCCGCAACCCACGCGACGGCACCACCCGGCTGGTCGTGACGCGGCGTACCCGCACCACGATCGGTGGGATCGAGCGCCGCGACCGCATCGACGTCCGGGTGCGGGGCCTACGTCCCGACGGCCGCCCGGGACCGTCGGCACGCCGCGTGCAGACGCTGCGGACCCGGTGAGGCGCCGCCGTCGCTACGGTTCCCGACGTGCCCGTCATCGGACTGCTGGCCGTATTCGGCCTGGTCGCCGCCAACGCCTTCTTCGTCATCGCCGAATACGCCTTGGTGACCTCGCGACGCGGCCCGCTGGAACAGCGTGCCGCCGCCGGTCACGTCGGCGCGGGGGTCGCGCTGAAGCTGATGGACGACCCCGTCCGCCTGATCGGCACGGTGCAGATCGGGATCACGGCGCTGGGCATCCTGCTCGGAGCGGTCGGGGAGCCCGCGATCCGTGAGCTGCTCGGAGAGGGCGTGCCCACCTGGGCGGCGTTCGTCGCCGGGTTCCTGGTCACCACCTACCTGAGCGTGGCCTTCGGCGAGCTCGTGCCCAAGGCCCTCGCCCTCCACGACCCCGAGCCGATCGCCGCCTTCGTCGCGCGTCCGATCACGTTCCTCGGCCGGCTCTCCGCCCCCGCGGTGTGGATCCTGCAGACCTCGGCCGCCCTGGTGCTGCGTCCCCTGGGCATCCCCTCGGTGAGCGCCGGGGACCGTCCCGTCTCGCGCGAGGACCTGCTGACGATCGTGCAGGACGCCGAGGAGGCCGGCGCGCTGGGCGCCGAGGAGGAGGACATGATCAGCGCGATCGTCGAGCTGCGCGGGCGCCCCGTCGCCGACGTCATGGTGCCGTGGAGCGCGGTCACCGTCGCCGACCTGTCCTGCCCTCCCGAGGAGGTCGCGGCCGACATGGCCCGGTCCAACCACTCGCGGCTGCCGGCCGTCGCCTCCCTCGGAGGCCCGCTGGTCGGCGTCCTGCACGCCCGCGACGTGTGGCGGGCCGAACGGGCAGGAGCGATGGACCTGCAGGCGCTGGCCCGCGACGCCGTCGTCGTCCCACCGACCGCGCTCGTGGATGCCGTGCTGACCCGCATGCGCGCCGAGCGTCAGCACATGGCGGTGGTCCTCGACGAGTACGGGTCGCCGGTCGGCATCGTCACGCTGGAGGACGTCCTCGAGGAGATCGTCGGCGAGATCGAGGACGAGTTCGACCGGCCCGCCGCCGGCGTGCAGCGCCTCGGCGAGGACGGCTATCGCGTTCCCGGCGCGCTCTCCCTGATGGACCTCGAGCGGGCGACCGGGATCCGCATCACCGCAGAACGCGCGCACTCGATCGGCGGGACGCTGCAGGACCGGCTCGGCCGGGTGCCCGCCGTGGGCGATGCGGTCGTCGTCGACGGGGTCAGGCTCCGGGCGGCGGCGATCGATCACCATCGCGTCGCGAGCGTGGACGTCGTCCCGATCGCCGACGACGATCAGACCGTGTAGACGGCGCCCTCCCGCGCGACGGTCACCGGCCCGTCGAACGCCTTCTCCGCCTCACCCCGCGCCCACAGCGTGTCGAGCTCGTCCGAGATGTGCGTGAGGACCAGGCGGCCGACCCTGGCCCGCGACCCGTGCTCGGCGGCCTCGTGCGGGGTCAGGTGTCCGCGCAGGCCGCCGCGTTCGGGTCGCGGCAGCGTCGCCTCCACCATCAGGAGGTCCGTGCCGTCGGCGAACTCGACGAGCGCGTCGTTCGGGGCGCAGTCGGCGCCGTAGGTGAAGCGCCCGGATCCGTTCACGGTCGACCGGACGTCGATCGCACAGGTCGGGAGATAGTGCGGCACCGGGTGGAAGCGCAGGCGCAGGGGTCCGATCTCGAGCTCGTCCGCCGGCTCGTACTCGACCAGCTCGAACGCGTTCTCGATGAGGTCGTCGTTGCCCCACGCACCCACCACGCGACGGAACGTGTCGGTCGCGCCGTCCGGCGCGTACAGCCGTGGACGCGAGGGCGTGTCGGTCCCGGGCCAGCGGTCGACGGCGACCGGCTGCTGCCGGGGCGCGTAGGTCAGCGCGTAGCTGAAGGGGACGAGGTCGAGGAAGTGGTCGGCGTGGAGGTGACTGATGACCACCGCATCGAGCGTCACGTAGTCGCGGAAGCGCCGCAGCTTCGAGAAGACGCCGTTCCCGCAGTCCAGGAGGACCGCGGTGTCGCCTTCCTCGATCAGGTACCCGCTGCACGCTCCGTCCGCGTCCTGCCACGACGGAGACTTCCCCAACACGGTGATACGCACCGGCACTCCTCCTCTCTCCTGCGAGGAGCCTAGCGCCGCGAACCGTCACGCGTGGAGAGCGGCCTGCTCCTGCGCGGTGGGGAGCGCCCAGGAGACCTGGGTGCGACGCTCCTGACGGAAGTGGAACCGCATCTGCTGCGGGGGTCGCAGCCCTTCCGGGGAGTCGGGGCGGAACGTTGCACACGGCTGCTCGCACGACAGTGCGCACAGCATGTTCTTGCGGAAGAAGCAGTCCTCGCAGCTGACCTTCTTCGCTCTCGTCCGACCCTTCGTCATGTGTGGTTCCGGCCTCCTCGGTGTGGTGTGGAGGCGGCATAGAAGCACGACACCGGTGGGGGTGCAATCGCGGCGCGGGGTCGTTTTTCCGCTAACAGCAGGGATCGCTCCGAGGCGAGTCCGCAAATGGCGGGGTTTTCTCGCGCTCTTCCCCAATGAGGCTGCAAACCCTTCACTTTCGCCCCCGCCGAGCGAGGAACTTCCAGCAGTTTGCGAGAAGTACGTGAGCCCCGTCCGACGCGGGACTCAGTCCCAGCCGCGAAGCCGGACGTGCTCCGCGCCGACGTCCGCGCACCTCGTCGCCCCGACGAGCGCGAGGGCTCGGGCGGTGTCGTCGATCAACGCGTCGAGCACCTCACGGACCCCCGCCTCTCCCCCGTGACCCTCGGGACCCCCGGCGGCCAGTCCCCACGCGTACGGGCGCCCGACGAGCACGGCGGTGGCACCCAGCGCCAGCGCGCGGACGACGTCGGACCCGCTCCGCACCCCGCCGTCGACGAGCACGGGGATCCGGCCGGCGACCGCGGCCGCGACCTCCCGCAACGCCACGGCCGTCGGCAGCGTCCCGTCCAACTGGCGACCGCCGTGGTTGGAGACCACGACGGCGCTCGCCCCGTGGTCGATGGCCAGCAGGGCGTCCTCGGCGGTCAGGACACCCTTGACGATCACGTCGAGCCCCGACGCCTCACGGATCCACGCGAGGTCCGCCCAGGCCAGCGTCGCGTCCCAGCCCCCGATCATCGGCTTGGCGGCGACCCCCTCCCCGCGACCGAGGTGCGAGGCCATCTCCACGCCGTCCGGCAGCGCGACCGGACCGTGCCCGAGCTCGCGCTCCCGCCGCCCCGGCACCGGGACGTCGACCGTGACGACCACCTGCGAGTAGCCGTGCTCCCGGACCCGACGCAGGACCTCCGTGGTGCGGTCCCGGTCGTCGTGGACGTACAGCTGGAACCAGCGGGCCGGCGCACCGACCTCGTCGGCCGCGAGGGCGACCTCGGCAAGATCCGCCGTGGCCCGGGTGGACAGGCAGTAGAGGCTGCCGGCGGCGGCAGCGGCCCGGGCGCTCGCGAGCTCGCCGTCGGGATGCAGCATCCGCTGGGCCGCGATCGGGGCCAGGAGGACCGGCGCCGCCAGCCGGTGCCCCAGCAGCGTGACGGCCGGGTCGACGGCGCCGACGTCGACCAGGGCGCGCGGACGGAGCCAGACCCGCTGCCACGCCTCGGCGTTCTCCGCCATGGTGCGCTCGTCGCCCGCGGCCCCCGCGTAGTAGTCGTAGACCTCGGCGCGCACCCGCTCACGGGTCCGGGCCTCGAGGGCGCGCAAGATCAGCATGGCGCCGGGATCGTACTTCCGCACCATCCCGTGGACGGGCGGGCGCGTGCAGGGCGCGGCTCGGGCGGCGCCGTTCCCGACGAGCGGCCCTGGCCCCACCGTCCCATCGGCTCGGCCGTCCGCTCGCCGCCGATCGCGCGCCGACCGGACGGTCCGTCTGCGCGGCTGCCGCGTACCGTGACCGCATGCACGTTCTCGTCACCGGCGCCTCGGGCTACCTCGGCAACGTCCTGATCCCACGCCTCGAGGCCGCCGGCCACGAGCTCCGCGGGTTCGCCCGGACGCCCGCGAAGGTCCGCCACGACATCCCGCTGGTCCAGGGTGACGCCGTCGCGGGCACCGGTCTCGACGAGGCGCTGGACGGCATCGACGTCGCGTACTTCCTCATCCACTCGATGGAGGGCGCCGCGCCCGGATTCGACGACCTCGAGCGCCGCTCGGCCGAGCACTTCGCGACCGCGGCGCAGCGCGCCGGCCTGCGGCGCGTGGTCTACCTCGGCGGGCCCGTCCCGACCGACAAGCAGGCGTCCCGGCACCTCGCCAGCCGCGTCGCGGTCGAGGAGATCCTGCTGGGCGCCGCCCCGGAGGCGGTCGCCTTCCGGGCCAGCATGGTGATCGGGCAGGGCAGCCGGTCCTTCCGCTTCCTCGTCCGCCTCGTGGAACGGACCCCGTTGCTGCCGCTCCCCGCATGGCACAGCGGCCTCACGCAGCCGATCGACGAGCGCGACGTGGTCGCGTACTTCCTCGCCGCGACGACCAGCGACGCGGTCCGCGGCCCGCTCTCGCTGGACATCCCGGGACCGGACGTCCTGAGCTACGGGGGGATGATCGAGCGGATCCGCGACATCATGCTCGTCCACCGTCCGGCCGTGCGCCTGCCGTTCACCCTGACCCCCATCGCCAGCAAGGTCGCGGCGGCCATCGCGGGCGAGGACCCGGGCCTGATCGAGCCGCTCATGGAGAGCCTCGAGAGCACGCTGCTCCCTCGCAACGACGACGCCCAGCGGATCTTCCCGGTGCGCCTGCACAGCTTCGACGCCGCGGTGGAGCGGGCCCTGCGTGACTGGGAGTCCGTCGAGGCGCTCGCCGCGCGCTGAGCCCCGGGCTGGAAGGATCCCCCCGATGAGCGGCAGCGAAGTCACCGTGAGCATCGATCTCCCGGCCCCTCCGAAGGAGGTCTGGGACCTCGTCATGGACCCGCAGCGCCTGGGCGACTGGGTGACGATCCACAAGGAGCTGCGCCGCCACGACGCGGTGCCACCGCGCACGGGCGCCACGATGGAGCAGGTGCTGGTCCTGCGCGGGGCCCCCTTCAAGGTGACGTGGAAGCTCGTGACCTGCGAGGAGGGCGCGCGGGCCGAGTGGCACGGCCGGGGCCCGGCGCGCTCGCACGCGGAGACCGAGTACCTCCTCACCGAGATCGACGGCGGGAAGGGGACGCGCTTCTCCTACCGCAACGACTTCAAGGCTCCGCTCGGCCCGCTCGGCTCGATCGCCAGCAAGGCGCTCGTCGGCGGGGTGCCGGAGCGCGAGGCACGGGCGTCCCTGGACCGGCTCAAGAAGCTGCTGACGGCCTGACCCGCTGCCACCGGCCTCGGCGCCTGCTCAGGCGTCCGCCGCCGCGAGCAGCGCGAGCCGCTCGTTCTCGGCCATCGTCATGTCGACGATCGCCGCGATGCCGTCGGCGCCCAGCACGACCGGCACGGCGAGCACGCTGTCGTCGATCCCCAGCTCGCCCTGGCACAGGGCCGAGCACGGCAGCACGTGACGGCTGTCGTCGACGATCGCCGCGACGACCTCGGTGACCGCGGCCGCCGGAGCGAGCAGTCCCGGACGCTCACCGAGCCCGTCCACGAGATTCTCGCCGGCCCCCGCGACGGCGGCGACGACCGCGTCGAGCCCGTCGGTCCCGAGCACCTCCACGGCGGGCCGTCCGGCGATCGTGGCCGTCGACGTCACGGGCACCAGGACGCCTCCGTGGGCTCCGAGCACCACGCCCTGGACCGCCGTGACGCTCACGTCGGCCGCCTGCGCCATCAGCGACCGCATGCGGGCGCTGTCCACGACCGTGCCGAGTCCGATGACGCGTCCACGGGGGAAGCAGGTGGCGTCGATCGCGGCGCGGGTCGCGGCGTCCACCGGGGTCGTGACGACGACCACCACCGCATCGGGCGCACGGCGCGCGATCTCCACCCCGACCTGTCGCACCCCCCCGAGCGGATCCGGACCGCCGAGCGCGATGACCACGACCTCGCTCCCGGCCGCGTCGTTCCAGGTGCCGCCCCGCACGCTCCCGGCACCGCCGTCCAGCGCGACCGCCGCCGTGAGATCGAGCGCGCGCGCCCGGGCGCGGCGCTCGTCGGAGTCGACCAGGACGATGTCGGCGTCAGGCCGCCTGCCGAGGAGGAGCGAGGTCGCCGATCCCACGGCGCCGGCGCCGACCACCGAGATCTTCCGTCTCATGGCTGGCGAGTATCGCCTACCGCGCGGGGACCGCGCGCAGGACCTCCGTCACACCGGCCGCGACGCGCATGGATCGACGCGACCAGTCGCGGATACGCGTCGTACCCCGACGATCGTTCACGAAATATGTGACGATTAACGGTAAACCCGGGCACGACCGAGCCCGGTTTACGTCAGAGGGGACTTCATGCCGGACTTTCTGGACGAGAAGCGTCAGGAGATCGCGCACCGCCTCGATGAGCTGAAACCGCTCGTCGAGGAGTTCCACCGCCTCGAAGCGGCGCTGCAGGCACTGGACGGTGTGCCGGGCGAACCCAAGGCGACGTCGCGGCGTCCCGCCCGGCGCGCCGCGCGCGCGAAGTCCGGCGGGGGCGGGGCAACCGGCCAGCGCGGCCGTCCGAAGGGCAGCGGCAGTCGCGGCAAGGAAGCGCTGGCCCTGGTCAAGCAGCAGCCGGGCATCACCATCCCCGAGCTCGCCGACGCCATGGGCATCAAGCAGAACTACCTCTACCGCGTGCTGCCCGGGCTCCAGAAGGACGGCCTGGTCCGCAAGGAGGGCCGCGGCTGGCACGCCCTCGACGCCGCCTGAGCGGACCCCGGAGGCATCAGGGGCCGGCCCCGCTCGCGGCGGACCCGGCCCCTGCGCACGTCACGGATCGGACAGGTCAGCCGACGAGCCCGAGCTCCTTGACCGCGTCGCGCTCGCCGACGAGCTCGGCGACGGTCGCGTCGATCTTCTCCTGCGCGAACTCCGGGACCTCGAGGCCCTGGACGACGGAGTACTCGCCGCCGGAGCAGGTCACCGGGAAGGAGCTGATGATGCCCTCGGCGACGCCGTAGCTGCCGTCGGACGGGATCGCCATCGAGACCCAGTCACCCTCGGGCGTGCCGAGCACCCAGTCGTGGATGTGATCGATGGCCGCGCTCGCCGCCGAGGCGGCGGAGGAGGCGCCACGCGCATCGATGATCGCGGCGCCGCGCTTGCCGACGGTCGGCTGGTAGGTGTCGCGGTACCAGTCGAGGTCCGAGCCGACGGCCTCGAAGGCGTTCTGGCCCTTGACCTTGGCGTTGTAGAGGTCCGGGAACATCGTCGGCGAGTGGTTGCCCCAGATCGCCATGTTCGTGATGTCCGACACGGTGGCGCCCGTCTTCTCGGCCAGCTGCGCGATGGCGCGGTTGTGGTCGAGACGGGTCATCGCGGTGAAGCGCTCCTTGGGCACGTCCGGCGCGTTGGCCTGCGCGATGAGCGCGTTGGTGTTGGCCGGGTTGCCGACGACGAGGATCTTGATGTCGTCGGCGGCGCCGGCGTTGATCGCCTCACCCTGCGGCTTGAAGATCGCGCCGTTGGCCTCGAGGAGGTCGGCACGCTCCATGCCCGGGCCACGGGGACGGGCACCGACGAGCAGGCCGATGTTCGCGCCGTCGAAGGCCTTGGTCGCGTCGTCGTAGATGTCGATCTTCGACAGCAGCGGGAACGCGCAGTCGTTGAGCTCCATCGCGGTGCCCTCGGCGGCCTTGACGGCCTGCGGGATCTCCAGCAGACGGAGGTTCACGGGGGTGTCGGGTCCGAGCATGGCGCCGGACGCGATGCGGAACAGCAGTGCGTAGCCGATCTGGCCGGCGGCGCCGGTGACGACTACGTTGACGGGGGTGCTCACGGTCGGATGTCTCCTGGTTCGGGTGAGGTGGGCGCGATGCTATCGGCGTGCGGTCGATGAGCACCCGACGGCGTACGATCCGAGTATGGCCACGACCGTCCCTGCAGCCTCCGCGTCCGCGACCCACGAGGTCACCAACCAGCCGCCTTCCCTGTGGCCGCTGAACCTCTTCACGACCAACCGGCCCCTCGTCGAGGCCCTCGAGCGCGAGGGTGGCGCCTGGGCCCACGACCGTGCCGTGGAGGTCGGACGGGCGTGGGGCTCGGACGGGATCGAGTGGGGCTTCCAGGTGGAGGAGCACCGGCCCGTCCTGACGACCCACGACCGGTTCGGTCACCGCATCGACGAGGTCGAGTTCCATCCGAGCTGGCACCGGCTCATGGCGCTTTCCCGCGAGCACGAGCTGCACTCGCTCCCGTGGACGGAGACCACCGCGGAGCGGCCGGGTCACGTCGCCCGCACGGCCCTGTACCTGACCGCGACCCAGGCCGAGTTCGGGTTCGCCTGCCCGACGACGATGACCTTCGCCGCGGTGCCGGCCCTCCGGGCCCAGCCCGAGATCGCCGCGGAGCTCGAGCCGCTGATCCTGTCGACGACCTACGACGGCACCCTGCGACCGGCTTCGGAGAAGGGGGCCGCGGTCTGCGGGATGGCGATGACCGAGAAGCAGGGCGGCTCCGACGTGCGGTCCAACACGACCACCGCCACGCCCCTGAACGGCGGGGGCCCGGGCGCCGAGTACCTGCTGCGCGGCCACAAGTGGTTCTGCAGCGCGCCGATGAGCGACCTGTTCCTCGTGCTCGCGCAGACCGAGGAGGGCATCGGGTGCTTCCTCGTCCCCCGGATCCTGCCCGACGGGTCCCGCAACGTCTTCCGCCTGCAGCGCCTGAAGGACAAGCTCGGCAACCGCTCCAACGCCTCGTCGGAGGTGGAGTTCGACGGCACGTGGGGCCGACTGGTCGGCGAGCCGGGCCGCGGCGTGGCGACGATCATCGAGATGGTCGGACACACGCGGCTGGACTGCGTGCTCGGCTCGACCTCGGGCATGCGCTGGGCGGTCGCCAACGCCCTGCACCACGCGTCGCACCGCAGCGCGTTCGGCAAGCGACTGGTCGACCAGCCCCTGATGACGAACGTCCTGGCCGATCTCGCGCTGGAGTCCGAGGCGGCCACCGCCCTGTCGATGCGGCTGGCCCGCGCCTACGACGAGGCGCACCGGGGCGACGAGGCCGCCCAGCGCTTCAAGCGCCTGGCGACCGCCGTCTCGAAGTTCTACGTCTGCAAGCGGTTCCCGATGCTCGCGGCCGAGACGCTCGAATGCCTCGGCGGCAACGGCTACGTGGAGGCGTCCTTCATGCCGCGCCTGTACCGCGAGGCCCCGCTGAACTCCGTCTGGGAGGGCTCCGGCAACGTCAACGCGCTCGACGTCCTGCGCGCGCTCACCAAGGAGCCCGAGGTCCTGCAAGTCTTCTTCGACGAGCTGGCGCTCGCCGGTGGCGCGGACGCCCGCTACGACACGTTCGTCTCCGGGCTGCGAGCGGAGTTCGGAGACACCGAGCACGTCGAGGTCCGTGCGCGGCGGATCGTCGAGAAGATGGCGCTCGCGCTGCAGGGGTCGCTCCTGCTGCGACACGCGCCCGCCGCGGTCAGCGACGCCTTCTGCGCCGCCCGGCTCGGTGGCGACGCCGGGCAGGTCTTCGGCACGCTGCCGCCACAGGTCGATGCGCGCGCCATCGTGGACCGCAACCTGCCGGTGGCGGCCTGAGCGCAGGACCTGAGGGGGTCGTCAGATGCCCGACTTGCCGCGTGCCGCCGGACTCGCGTACCGCGAGGCCGGCCCGTCCGACGGACCGGCCGTCCTGCTCGTGCACGGGTGGCCGGAGTCCTCGCACATGTGGAGCCGACCGCTGCGAGCCCTGGGTGAAGCCGGCTTCCGCGCGGTGGCACCGGACCTGCCCGGCTACGGCTCCTCGCCGCTGCGCCGGCCCGCCACCTGGGCCCTGCACGTCGAGGCGCTCGAGACCTTTCGCCGCGCGGTCGGCCTGGACCGCGTGGCCCTCGTCGTCCACGACTGGGGTGGCCTGATCGGCCTGCGCTGGGCGTGCGAGCACCCCGACGCCGTCACCGCGCTGTCCATCAGCGACAGCGGCTTCTTCCCCGACGGCAAGTGGCACGGCATGGCCAAGGCGATGCGCGAGCCCGGCACCGGCGAGGAGCTCGTGGCCCAGCTGACGCCGGAGGGGGTCGCGGGGATCCTGCGGAGCCTCTCCCCGGGGATGGACGAGGAGGCCCTCGCCGAGTACGGCCGCGCGTTCGCGACGGAGGACGGACGGCACGCCGCGCTGGACCTCTACCGCTCCGGGAACTTCGAGGAGCTCGCCGAGCACGACGGGAAGCTCGCGGCGCTCGGTGTCCCGACCCTCGTGCTCTGGGGCGAGGACGACCCGTTCGCCCCGCTGGCGGGCGCCCACCGCCTCGTCGCGGAGATCCCGGGCGCCGAGCTCGACGTCATCCCGGGCACCGGGCACTTCGTCGTCGACGACCAGCCCGACGTGTTCGCCGAGAGGCTCATCGGCTTCCTGCAGCGTGCGACGATGTCCGCGTGATCGGTCGCTCTTCCGTCCAACTGGGCCGGATCTTCGGGATCCGGATCGGGGCCAGCCCGAGCTGGTTCCTGTTCCTGTTCCTGATGATCTACTTCCTCTCGGGCTGGTTCCGCGACGTGCTCGGCGGGTCCGAGACGGAGGCCTACCTCGTCGCGGTCGCCGGAGCCCTGCTGTTCTTCACATCGCTGATCGCGCACGAGCTCGGCCACGCCCTGGTCGCCCGCCGCGCCGGGATCGGCATCGAGGGCATCGACCTGTGGTTCTTCGGCGGGCTCGCCAAGCTCAGCCGTGACAGCCGATCCCCGGGCGAGGAGTTCCGCATCGCCGCGGCCGGTCCCGCGGTCACGCTGCTCGTCTGCGCGCTGTGCCTGGGGCTCGGGCTCGGGCTGTCCCGGGCCGGGGAGTTCTTCGACAACGTGGAGTTCACGGCGGCGAGCACCTCGCCCACGCTCGCGCTCGCGAGCTGGCTGTTCACCATCAACGCGTTCCTGTTCGTGTTCAACATGGTGCCGGCGTTCCCGCTCGACGGGGGCCGCATCGCCCGCGCCATCGCGTGGCGGGTGACGGGCGACAAGAACCGCGGCACGCGGTTCTCCGCCCGCCTCGGTCAGGGGTTCAGCTACATCCTCATCGGCGTCGGCGCCCTGCTCGCGTTCACCAGCGATCCGATCAACGGCGTCTGGCTGATGGTGCTCGGCTGGTTCCTCGGTCAGGCCGCGACCGGAGCGGTCGCCACGAGCGAGTTCTCCGAGCGCATCGACGGCGTGACCGTGGGGGACCTCATGGACAGCGAACCGGTCGCGATGCCCGCCGACACGGCGGCGCTCCGCGCTCAGGAGGACTTCTTCCTGCGGTACGGCTGGCCCTGGTTCCCGGTCGTCGATCCGGCGAGCGGCCGCTTCCTCGGCATCCTTCCGCAGGAGCGCGTCGACGGAGCCGTCGCGCAGGGACAGCCGGTCCTCCCCGTCGCGGACATGCTGGACGCAACGCCGGACGAGTACCGGATCTCCAGCGACGAACCGCTGGAGTCGCTGCTCACCTCCGAACCGCTCCGCAGGCTCGGCGCCCTCATGGTGGTCGACGGCGAGGAGCGCCTCTGCGGTGTCGTGACGGTGGAGCAGGTCCGGCGGGCCCTCGGCGCCGCCGCCGGGGCCGCGGACTGAGACGAACGTCCGGCGTCGCGCCCGCCCCTCGCCGGGGCGACACGCCGGCCGACGAAATCCTGCCGGAACGGTCGGGTTTCCGACGCGCCCGGACGCGCGAAGGCGCAGGCCGGACGAGGCCCGTTCACGTATAGAGTGCGTCCCCGGAACCGTCCGCCGCAGAGAGAGTCCATGCCTTCACATGACGTTCTGATCATCGGCGCCGGCCTCGCTGGCCAGCGTGCCGCCCTCGCCGCCGCAGAAGCCGGCGTGACGGTGGCGATCATGTCCAAAGTCCATCCCGTCCGGTCGCACTCGGTGGCCGCCGCAGGTGGCATCAACGCCGCCGTCAGCGTCACCGACGACTGGCGCTCGCACGCCTACGACACGGTCAAGGGCTCCGACTTCCTGGGCGACCAGGACGCGATCGAGGTGATGTGCTCCGAGGCCCCCGCCGAGGTGCTGCACCTCGAGCACATCGGGGTGACCTTCCACCGCAACGACGACGGTCAGCTCGACCTCCGTGCCTTCGGCGGCGCCTCGGTCAAGCGCACCGCCTACGTCGCGGACATCACCGGCCAGGCGATCCTCCACGTCCTCTACGAGCAGCTGATGAAGCACTCGGACACGGTCGACCGCTACGAGGAGTGGTTCACCACCTCCCTGATCCTCGACGAGAGCGGTGCGTGCACCGGCTGCGTGGCGCGGAACATCCGCACCGGCGCGATGGAGACCTTCACGGCCAAGAACGTCATCCTCGCCTCCGGCGGCGCCGGACAGGTCTGGAAGCCCACGACCAACGCGCTGATCTGCACCGCGGACGGCATCGCGCAGGCCTACCGCGTCGGCGTGCCGCTGATGGACATGGAGATGATCCAGTACCACCCGACCACCCTGGTCGAGAACGGCTTCCTCATCACCGAGGGCGCGCGCGGCGAGGGCGCCCACCTGCTCAACGCCGACGGCGAGCGCTTCATGGAGAAGTACGCGCCGAACAAGATGGAGCTCGCCTCCCGCGACGTCGTGTCGCGCGCCGAGCAGACCGAGATCAACGAGGGCCGCGGCGTCGGTCCCGACGGCTCGGGCATCTACCTCGACATCACCGTCGTCCCGAAGAAGCGCACGCTCGAGTCGCTGCGCGAGATCGTCAACATCGGCAAGGACTTCGCCGGCGTGGACATCACGCGGGAGCCGATCCTGATCCGTCCCGGCCAGCACTACATCATGGGCGGCGTCAAGACCGACGTGAACGGCGAGACCCCCGTGTCCGGCCTGTACGCCGCCGGCGAGGTCGCCTGCGTGTCGGTGCACGGCGGCAACCGCCTCGGTGCCAACTCGCTGCTCGACACGCTGATCTTCGGCCGTCGCTCCGGCGAGCACGCCGCAGCGCGCGCCAAGGGCATGACGATGCCCTCCAACGACGACTCGCAGCTGCAGCGCGACGCCGCCGAGATCAAGGAGATCATCGGCCGCGCGAAGACCGGCCGCCGCGTCTCCGAGATCAAGGACGAGCTCGGCACCGTCATGAACCGCTACGTCGCCGTGTTCCGCGACGAGCCCGGCCTCCAGCACGCGCACGAGGTCGTGCGACGGCTCAAGGAGGAGGCCAAGACCGCCTACATCGACGATCAGGGAACGGTCTTCAACCAGGACGTCCTCGGCGCCATCGAGCTCGGGTACATGCTCGACGCCGCCGAGTGCACGGTCGTCGCGGCGCTGGAGCGCAAGGAGTCCCGCGGAGCACAGTTCCGCACGGACTTCCCGGAGCGCAACGACGAGGAATGGCAGAAGCACATCAACACGACGATTGACGGCGACGACGTGCCGAAGATCCACTACTCGCCGGTGACGATCACCCAGTGGCAGCCCGAGGAGCGCAAGTACTAGATGGATACTCGTAAGCCCCCGCAGGACTTCACGCTGCGGCTGCGCCGCTACGACCCGGAGTCCGGCGAAGCCCCGTACTGGGACGAGCACACGATCCAGCTCGAACCGCACCGCTCCGTCCTGGAGGGCATCCTCCAGGCCAAGGCACGGTTCGACGGCTCGATCGGCGTGCGCTGTTCCTGCCGTGCCGCGATCTGCGGATCGTGCGGCGTGCGCGTCAACGGCCAGCCCGGCCTGGCCTGCCACACCCACCTGGGCGACGCGATCAAGCGGTCGACCGACGGCAAGATCACGGTCGAGCCGATGGGCAACATGCCCGTCATCAAGGACCTGATCGTCGACATGGACGCGGTCCACTGGAAGAAGATCCACCGCGTCACCCCCTGGCTGATCGGCAAGACGCCGGTGCCGGAGCGCGAGTACATCGTCGACCGCGAGTCGATGGTGGACGTCACGCAGACGATGGCCTGCATCCAGTGCGGCGCCTGCGTGTCGGACTGCCTGTCGATGGAGGTCGACCCCGGCTTCATCGGCCCGGCCGCGCTCGCCAAGGCGTACCGCTTCGTCGGGGATCCCCGCGACGCCGAGCAGGCCCAGCGCCTGAAGGACCTCGCCGAGGACCCCAACGGCCTCTACAACTGCACGCACTGCTTCAAGTGCGTCGAGGCGTGCCCCAAGGGCGTCGCCCCCATGAACCAGATCATGCGTCTGCGCCGTCGCGCGGGTGCCGATCACCACATCGACGACCGCAACAACGGGCACCGCCACGAGGCGGCGTTCGTCACGCTGGTCAAGGATGGCGGCCTGCTGCACGAGGCCGAGCTGCTGCCCCGGTCCTACGGCGGCAACAGCTGGTTCGGCAAGTTCGCGCCGAAGGCCGGCGCCGAGCTCGTCGACTCCCTGCCGGCGATCACGAAGGCGCTGCTGCGCCGCAAGGTGACGCCGAAGGCCGCGCTCTTCCCGCACAAGCTCGCCAAGAGCGACCTGAAGAACGTGCAGCGGATCTACGACGAGGTGCAGGGCCGCGAGGATCGCTACGAGCTGAACCTCTACGTGGTCGGAGACGACAAGGACAACGAGCCCGTTGCGGGCGCCGCCGAGGGGAGCACCACCTGATGAAGGTCGCCTACTGGCCGGGCTGTGTGAGCCGCGGCTTCACCCCCGAGCTCCACGGGTCCATGGCCCTCGTCGCGCCCAAGCTCGGCATCGAGCTCGTCGAGCTCGATCGCGCGTGCTGCACCGGCGCGGGCGTCATCGCCGAGCACAACCAGGAGCTCGCCGACACCCTGAACGCCCGCACGTTCGCTCTTGCGCAGCAGGAGATGAAGAACGGCGCCGAGCTGATGATGAACATCTGCTCGACCTGCCAGGGCGCGCAGTCGGAGTGCCAGGAGCGCCTCGACGCCAACGCGGTCTACCGCGACCACGTCAACGAGACGCTCGCGTCCGAGGGGCTCAAGTACGAGCAGGGCATCGCCAACAAGAACTTCCTGTGGGTGCTGGTCGAGGACCTCGGTCTCGACAAGCTCCGCGAGAAGGTCGTCCGCCCGCTGACCAACCTCAAGGTCGGCCCGTTCTACGGCTGCTACATCGTGCGCCCGATCGATCGCCTGGGCATCGACGACGAGAACCCGCGCGACTCGTACCTGTCGCTCGTGATCGAGGCGCTCGGCGGCACCGTCATCGACTACGCCGGCTCGCACAAGTGCTGCGGCTTCCCGATCATCACGATGAAGAAGGAAGCGTCGCTGAAGATGGCGGCCCGCAACCTCGGTGATGCGCAGAGCGCGGACGCCGACTGCATCGTGACCCCGTGCCCGCTGTGCCACCTCAACCTGGACCTGCAGCAGCCGATCGCCGCGCGCCTGTCGCCGACGCCGCTGAACATGCCGGTCCTGCACCTGCCCCAGCTCGTCGGCCTGGCCCTGGGCCTGTCGCCGAAGGAGCTCGGCCTGCAGCGCCACGTCGTCAAGCCGACCGCCGTGGTCGACTGGTCGACGAGCGTCATCGCCGGGGTCGGTGCCGGGGCCGGAGCGGGCGACGGAGGCTGGTAGCCCGCCCATCGCGCACCTGCGTCGTCGTGATCCGAGGCCGCCCTACGAGGCGGCCTCGGTCGTTCCGGGGGCGCCCCCGCCGCGTTCGGCACCCGGGCCGCGTGGCGTCAGCGGTGCGGCGTGAAGCCCACCCGGGTGGCGCCGCGCACCCGCCCCGACTTCTTCGCGCGGCGGATCGTGAAGCGGGGCCGCTTGCCGAGCACGCCCCGCACGCTCCCCCGGCCCTTGCGCTTCAGGTCGACGAGCAGGTACCCCTGGCCGGCCCGGCAGGTCGCCGTCAGCTTGGGGGGCAGGGCCTTGTCGGGGTGGGTGGTGAACCCGGAGGCGGAACCGATCGCGACGGGCCGGTGAGCCACCGACGAGCGGGCACGGTTCTTCCTGCGCTTCAGGTGCAGGGTCCGGGTCAGCCGGCAGCGCGGCGTCGCGGTGGCGTTCTGCGACTTGGTGACCGGCGGCAGGACGCCCGCCATGGCGAACCCGATGGAGATCGCGTCGAGGACGAGGTCGTCGCGGTCGAGACGGCGACGCTCGGCAGCGGTGATGTTCCGTCGCAGCCTGCGGCGGTCGCTGGCGGTCGCACGGCGCTTCTGCTCGAGCCGGTGACCTTCCAGGCACGCGACGTCGGCCGCGTCGCACGCCTCGCCGAGGATGAAGTCGATCAGCATCCCGGTGTCCTTGGTGGAGAGGGACGGCGAGCGGGCCGTCCGTGTCCGTCCGGGCTTCACGGTCGCCGATCGGCGCGTCAGCCTGTCGCAGGCGAGTCTGGCGACGATCCGGTTCATGACGTCGAGCAGCTGCCCGGGGCTCCGGGCGGTGAACGCGCGCCCGTTGTTGACGCCCGTGTCGCGGGCGATCTGGTCCAGCACCCGCCGGTTGGCGTCGCCGAAGCCGATCGGGTACGTGGGGATGCCCACGCGGTGTCCGCCGTCCAGCGGCCCGAACTTCGCCGTGGGCCGACCGTCGGTCAGGAAGATCCGGGCGTCGAGGTTCGAGCGGTCGACGAAGTTCGAGTCGATCGTGCGCCGGCTCCTCGTCACGTTCGCCAGCGAGAACGCGGCGTTGTAGTTGGTGTCCTGGTTGTCGGCCTTCGTCGCGTCGAGGACCGCCTTGATCAGCGCTCCGCGCCCCGCACTCGTCGCGGGGATGAACTGCCACGGCACGACCTCCGAGGCGCTGGAGCCGAACTCGATGACCTGCACGGCGTTGCGCGCCATGCGGTGGTTCTCGATGAGCAGGAGCGCGGCGTCGGCGCGCAGGGCGTTGCGGTCGCTGCTGCGCATCGATCCGCTGTCGTCCAGGATGACGCTGATGAAGCGCTTCTCCTTGCAGCTCGTGGCGGCCTGCGCGGTCGCACCGGTGACCGTCACGGCGACTGCCAGCGCGCCAATGAGGAGAACTGCACGTCGGAGGCTTCGGACTCCCGAGGCCATCGATCGAGCCTAGCGCGGAACACCGGCGTGCGCGACACGGATTCGCCGTCCTGCCGGCGCCCACGGCGTGCGGGCGGGCGGGAGCTTGCAGCCGGTGACGTCATGGCGTCCCCGTGGGCCGTGCCGCATAGGATGGGGTGCGGATGGGCCTCCGTGATCTCACCTCGTCGCTGACCGGGCGGCGTCCGACGAAGAAGCAGCGTGCCGCCGGCGCCCGGCCCGGCGCGCCACGAACCATCCTCCCCGGGATCGAGGACGACGAGCTGACCCGGCGCGCGCAGGCGCTCGGTCCTCCGCGCGGTGCGACCGCGCCCGCCGGGCCGCTGGACGTCTCGCGCATCGATGCGGCCCGTGAGCGTCTGCGACGGGAGATCGATCCCGTGCGCGACGACGAGCTGGACTCCTAGCCCCGCCGGGGGCCCGATCCGCGACGCTCAGGCGCCGAGGCGCTCGGCGACGAGCTGCTCGCCCAGGCGCTGCGCGGCGTTGGCGGCGATCAGGTGCAGCCGACGGAGGTGACGGTCGGACTCGCTGTCCGCCTGGAGCTGCTCGGCAGCCGCCAACGCGAACAAGCCGGCCGGTCCGAGCGCGATGAGGCGCTGGCGCGTCGGGAGGGCCTGCTCTTCCAGCCGCGCGTGGTCCTGCTGCAGCCGCATCCCGAGCTCGGTGAGCTCGGCGAGGTCCAGGCGTCGGTCTCCGTGGTCCAGATGCTCGTACATACGAACACCTGTACCCCCGCGGGCGGGAAGGTCACAAGGGTGTCCGTGCGATCGAGCACAGTGCCCAGCGGCCGTCTTGCCGCTGGTCGCAGGCTCGTCGCACCTGCGGCAACATCGCCAGCGGGGTGTCGGGGACTCCCCACGAACGCGAAAGAGCGGGCCAGTGGCCCGCTCTTTCGCTTTCCCGGTGTTGCGTACCCCATTCCGCCCCAGGGAAGATTTCGTTCCGACCCTCCGCTGGCCGGTGTCCGTGCCGGGTCCCTCCGGCGACACGACGTAGAGTGCCGCACCGCGCTGTGACTGTCGTCACCTGCGGAGGGTGATCACAGGGGGAGATCGCGGGTGAAGTCCGGGTGAAGGTGGGCTCACCCTTTCGGCGAGATCTGCCGATAGAGTCCTCAGCGGTCCGGATCGCGGGGGGCCGTCGCCACTTTCCCCATGGTCCACCGTCGCTCCATCACCGTCGCCATCTCCCGCTTCGAGGATCTCGTGGCGCGCGGCCTGCGCTCGTTCATCGAGGACGACGAGCATCTCGATCTGGTCGCCCACGACGTCGCCCACGACGACCTCGACGGCGTCTTCCGCACCCACCGCCCACGCGTGGCGCTCGTGAACTTCGGCGACCTGCGCACCCCCGTGGACGTCCATCGCCTGCACACCGCGCACCCCGAGACGCAGATCGTCGTGCTGGCGAGCCGGCCGACCGCCGTCGAGGCCAACCAGATGCTCGCGTTCGGCGCCACCGCGTGCCTGAGCAAGGACACCCAGGCCCGGGACGTGCTGAACGCCATCCACCTCGCGTCGCGGGGCCTGCAGGTGCTGCCACGCACCGACGGTCCCTCCAGCGCGAGCACCAACCACGCCGAGCCGACTGGCCCGGATCTGCTGACGCCCCGCGAGGCGGACGTCTTCGGCCATCTCCAGCAGGGCCGGTCCAACGCCGAGATCGCGCTCGCGCTCCACGTCAGCGTGGAGACGGTGCGCACGCACCGTCGCAACATCTACCGCAAGCTCGGGGTGCGGACACGACGCGAGCTCGCGTCCTTGTCCACCCAACAGCAGCACCGGCTCGGGTAGGCTCGGGCGCATGCCCAAGGTCAAGCTCCACCGTTGCCCCTTCACCTGGCTGCACGTCAACGCCGACGCGTGCTGGGTCGTCGAGAAGGCGCTGCGGGAGCAGGGGATCGACTACGAGATCGTCAAGCAGCCGATCAAGAAGTCCAACCGCCCCGACGTCGAGAAGCTCAGCGGCCAGAAGCACCTGCCGGTCATCGAGTTCGAGGACGGCAGCGCCTACCGCGCCGAGTCCAAGGACATGGCGGCGCGGATCCGTGCCGGCGAGCTGTTCACCGGCACGGCCTGACGAGCGCGCTCAGATAGCAGCGGGTCCCGCGCGGCCGCTCAGGCCGCAGCGCCGACCAGGCCGCGCTGCACCAGCAGCTCCGCGATCTGCACCGTGTTCAGCGCCGCGCCCTTCAGCAGGTTGTCGCCCACGACGAACAGGTTCAGGCTGAAGCGATCCCCGAGGTCCTGGCGGATGCGTCCGACACAGACCTCGTCGCGCCCCGCCCACTCGAGGGGGGTCGGCACGTCGTCGAGCTCGACGCCCGGCATCGCGGCCAGGGCCTCTTTGGCGCCGTCGACACTCGGCTCGCGCTCGAACGTGGCACGCAGCTCGATGGCGTGACCGACCATCACCGGCACCCGGACACAGGTGGGCGACACCGCGAGATCGGGCAGACCGAGGATCTTGCGGCTCTCGGTCAGCATCTTCATCTCCTCGTCCGTGTAGCCCGCCTCCTTCTCGGAGCCCAGCCACGGGACGACG
>NZ_JBFIGP010000013.1:0-29240 GCF_041602235.1 Paraconexibacter sp. | reverse complement strand
GACGGCCAGCCGCGCGCCGTGCCCGGCGACCAGCGGTCGCAGGACCGCGAGTGCCTCCTCGCACAAGTGGCAGCCCTCGCGCACGTGCACCGTGACCTCCGCGGTGCTCACAGGCCGCGATCCGACGTGGAGTACGCGTCGAGTCCCAGGTGCTCCGGATACGGCGTCACGGGCTGGTGCAGGGCCGCCGCGGCGATCATCGCCGCGTTGTCCGTGCACAGCGCGAGCGGCGGCACGTGGACCTCGACACCGAGAGCGGACAGGCGCGCCCGGAGCGGGCCGTTGGCCGCCACACCCCCGCCGATCGCCAGACGGTCCAGACCGGTCTGCTCCAGGGCACGTTCCACCCGCCGGGCCAGCGCCTCGACGATCGCGTGCTGGAAGCTGGCGGCGAGGTCGGCGTGGCGTCGGCGCGCCTCCTGCTCCCCGAGGTCCCGCACCGCGTACAGCAAGGAGGTCTTCAGCCCGCTGAACGAGAAGTCGAGGCCCGCCACCTTCTCGGCGATCGGGAAGGCGAACGCGGTGGGATCGCCCGGCTCCGCGGCGCGCTGGAGGTGCGGGCCGCCCGGGAACGGCAGCCCCAGGAGGCGTGCCCCCTTGTCGAACGCCTCCCCTGCCGCGTCGTCGAGCGTGCGTCCCAGCACCTCGAAGCCGTGGTGCTCCTCCACGCGGGCCAGGAAGGTGTGCCCGCCGGAAGCGACGAGACACAGGAACGGCGGATCGAACGGGGCGCCACCGTCGACCCGCAGGAAGTTGGCGCTGACGTGGCCCTGCAGATGATCGACCGCCGCGAGCGGCAGGCGCCGGACCGCGGCGATGGCCTTCGCGGCGCTCAGCCCGACGAGCAGCGCCCCGACGAGCCCCGGGCCGCGGGTGACGGCGACGAGACCGATGTCGTCCAGGGACGCTCCGGCGCGGGTCAGGGCGTCCTCGACGACGGCATCCATGAGCTCGAGGTGGTGGCGCGAGGCGATCTCCGGCACCACGCCGCCGTAGGCGTCGTGGATCCCCTGCGAGGAGATCACGTTGCTGGCGATCACGCCGTCCCGCGTGACCACGGCCGCGCACGTGTCGTCGCAGCTCGTCTCGATGGCCAGGACGAGGCCCTCCGCGACCGCTCGGCTCACGGGGTTCCCTCGCGATCGACGCCACGCGGATGCACGACGGTCCGGTGCTGCGTGCCGGGCGACGGCATCACGGGTCCGGCGTTGGGCACGTCGTCCAGGCGCCCCTGCAGCGTGGCGGGCGTTCGCCACATGATGTAGGCGTCCTCCCCGTTGTCCTGGTAGTAGCGGCGGCGGACCCCGGCGATCAGGAAGCCGTAGCGCTCGTACAGGCGCAGGCCGGCCAGGTTGCTCTGGCGCACCTCGAGCGTGAACTGCGCATCGGGGTCCGGGATGCGGACGAGCAGGTCGTCGAGGAGCGACGCGGCGATGCCCCTCCGGTGCAGCTGCGGCTCGACCGCGATGTTCATCAGGTGCCACACCGTGTCGTAGCGACTGCAGACGCAGTAGCCGACGAGCTGCTCGCCCTGCCACGCGCCGAGGACGACTCCGGCGGGCTTGCTGAGCTCCAGGACGAACATCGCCAGCGACCACGGCGACGGGAAGGCGCGGCGCTCGATCGCGATCACCTGCGGCAGGTCCTGGTAGCGCAGGCGCTCGATCCTGGTGGCGGGCGTCGTGCTCATGCGCGCCCCCGTTCGGCCACCGGGATCGCGTCCGGCGCGCGGACGTAGACCGGGAGCACCGCGGTCGGCGGGCCGGCCGCGGCCCGGGCCCCGAGATCGCACAGCACGCTGCCGTCCACCAGATGGCGCGGGTCCGCGTCCGCCGGCACCGTGAACCCACCGGAGGCGAGCACCTCGCGGTACCGCGGTCCGCCGTCCCCCACGACCAGGGCGGAGCCGGCACCCGTCGCCGCCGAGAGCGCGGAGGGATCGATCGCCAGCGGACCGGTGCTCGGCGGCTGCCCAGCGGCGGCCGCCGATGAGCTCTGCCAGTGCGCGGCGAAGACCTCGCGACGCCGGGCATCGAGCACCGCGACGACCGGCCCGTCGCTCGCGGCCCCGGCGGCGAGCACGGCGAGCGTCGAGACCCCGACCAGCTCCGTGCGCCCGGCGGAGGCCAGGGCCCGGGCGGTCGCGAGACCGATGCGCAGGCCGGTGAACGTCCCGGGGCCGACGCCGACGGCCACGCGGTCCAGCGCCGACCAGTCCAGGCCCGCCTCGCCGAGCAGCTCGCGCGCCAGCGGGAGGGTCTGCGCGACGTGCCCCGGCCGCTCACCGGACCCGGGCCGGTGCCGCCGCGTGTGGGTCCGGCCCTCGGCGGTGCGGAGCGCCACCACGGTGTCGGGCGTCGCGGTGTCGATCGCCAGGAGGTTCACGCCGCCACCTCCGCGATCGTGATCTCGCGCGCGTCGGCCCCGGCGTGGGCGAGCGTCACCGTCCAGCGGACCCGTGGCAGCTCGCCGTCCGCCACCTCCGGCCACTCGACGAAGACGACGTGCGAGTCCGTGAGGTAGTCGTCGAGCAACGCCGGGTCCTCGTCCTGCAGGGACTCCAGACGGTGCAGATCGAGGTGCGCCACAGGCGGACTGGCCTCGTCGTAGCGCCGGCCGATCGTGTAGGTGGGACTGGTCACCGGCGCCCGGGTGCCGAGCTGCCTCGCGGCACCCCGGACGAACGTCGTCTTCCCGGACCCCATCTCGCCGCGCAGCAGGACGACGTCGCCGGGCCGCAGCGACCGGGCCAGCTCGGCGCCCAGCGCCTCGGTCTGCTCGGCGTGCGTGGTCCGGACGGTGCGCGACGACATGCGAGCTACAGGCTAGTCGTCCGCCGCGGCAGGCTGAACCGCGGCCTGACGGTCAGAACCGCTCGGGAATCGTCCGCAGGCGCAGGCCCACCCCGGCCAGCAGCAGCGAGGCGCCGAGCGCGAGGAACAGCCGGGTGTCGATGCCCGTGTCCGGCAGCTCGCCGGAACGCGCCCCGCCGACCTGCGGCACGTCCGTGGTCTGTGGTGCCGTGGACGACGGCGTCGACGGGGTGCTGGAGCCGGGCGACACCTGGGGCTCGGTGGTGAGGTTCCCGCCGGAATCCGTCGTCGTGCCGTCGCTCTGCGAGGACGGCGTCGTCTCGCTGCCGAACGGGTCCTGGTACTGCTCGTCACCCGCGCTCTGGGCCAGGGCGACGGCAGGCGTCGCCGCGAGGACGAGGGTGCAGACGAGGGCGGGAATGCTTCTCAGGCGGCGCACGACTCGGGCATTCTACGGGTGTCGGCGGTTGTCCTCCCCCGCGGCGTCCCCGAGGCGGCTGACGGGCGGCTGCCCGGCCCCTGCGCTACCGTCGCGCGGTGCCGACGGCCCCCGCCGACATCACCCCGCGCCACATCCTGCTGCTCACCGACCGTGACTGGGCGCATCCGCAGGGCGGCGGGACCGGCACCAACCTGTTCGGCCAGGTCACGCGCTGGGTCGCCTGGGGCCACCGGGTCACCGTCATCGCGGGCTCCTTCCCGGGTGCCCCCGCGGTCGAGCGCCCGCACGAGCGTCTCGAGATCCATCGGGTCGGCACCCGCCTGACCGTCTTCCCGCGGGCCGCGTGGCTCACGCTCCGCCGCGGTGTCGGGCGCGACGCGGACGTGTGCCTCGAGGTCATCAACGGCATCGCGTTCTTCACGCCGCTGTGGCCGTGGCTGAAGATGCCGCGCGTGACGCTGGTCCACCACGTCCACGCGGACCACTACGTCACCGAGCTCGGCCGCCGCGGCCAGATCGCCGCATTCGTCCTGGAGCGCGTGCCGCTGCGCTTCCTGTACCGCCCGACCGAGTTCCTCACGATCTCGCGGGCCGCACAGCGCGACCTCGAGCAGCTCGGCGTCCCGCACGACCGGATCCACGTCGCGTACCTCGGCTGCGACGCGCCGGCGGACCCTCCCTCCGAGGAGGCCGCGACGCCGACCCTGCTCTACCTCGGCCGTCTCAAGGCCTACAAGCGGATCGAGTACATCCTCGACGTGCTCGAGGCGATCCCGGACGCCCACCTGGAGATCGCCGGCGAAGGCGACCACCGCGCGGCGCTCGAGCAGCAGATCGCCCGGAGGGGGATCTCCGACCGCGTGACGCTGCACGGGCACGTCAGCGAGGAGGAGAAGTGGGAGCTGTACGGCCGCGCGTGGGTGAACCTCACCGCGTCGAGTGCGGAGGGGTGGTGCCTGACCGTCATGGAGGCGGGCTCCTGCGGAACGCCGAGCGCGGCGATGCGCGTCGGAGGACTGCCCGAGTCGATCGTCGACGGCGAGACCGGCGTGCTCGCGGACACGCCGCAGGAGCTGAGCCGCCATGTCGGCGATCTCGTCGCGGACGACGCGCGGCGGCACGCCTACGGAGAGGCCGCCCGGGCCCGCGCCCGCGGGTTCACCTGGGACCACACGGCGTCCGCCAACCTGCGCGTGCTCGACGGCGTCGCCGCAGGCGAGCGGGCCCGGCTGCGCGACACCGTCCGCGCCTCCGGCACGGGAGCCGCCGCCGGTCTCGCCGGCGCGACGCTCATGAACAACGCGATCCAGCTGCTGTTCACGATCGTCATCACCCGCATGCTCGGCGCCGACGGCTACGGCGCGCTCGCCGCGATCATCGGCGCCTTCCTCATCCTGCTCGTCGGGGGCCAGTCGCTGCAGGCCGCGGCGGCCCGCGAGACCGCGCTCGGCGTGCTCGGGGACCACGAGACCATGCGCGCCACGCTGCGCACCTGGACGGCGCGCCTCGCGGTCGCCACCGTCGCGCTCGCCCTGCTGGGCGCCCTGCTTCGCGACCCCCTGGCCGCCGTCACCGGCACGCCCGAGCACCCCTGGGCCGCCGCGGCGCTCCCGGCGACCGGTGCCCTCTGGCTGCTGATCTCGCTGCAGCGCGGCGTCCTGCAGGGCCTTCACGCGTTCGGATCGGTCGCGGTGAGCCTGATCCTGGAGGCGTTCGGGCGCCTCGCGACCGCGGTCCTGCTCGTCGCCGCGGGCGCGGGTGTCACCGGCGCGTTCCTGGGAACGCCCCTGACGATCGGCATCACGGCGGCCGTGCTGTGGGTCGCGATCTCCCGCCGGCTCGACGCGCCCGCCGCGGCAGAGGCGCACCCTCCGTCCCCCACGCCCCTGCGGACGCTGCGCGAGCTCGTGTCCGGCGGGTGGGTGCCGATCCTGGGTCTCGGTCTCCTGGCTGTCCTGCAGAACGTCGACGTCATCATCGCCCGGCACCAGCTCGACGCCGACCGCGCCGGGTCCTACGCGATCGCCGCGGTCGCCGCCAAGAGCGTCGTGTGGGTCGCCATCGGCGTCGGTCTGCAGCTGCTGCCCGACGCGACGCGACGCCACGCGGCCGGCCAGGATCCGCGGCCCGTGCTGGCGCGCGCCCTCGGGGTCCTGGTGGTCGTCGCCGCCCCGGCGCTCGTGCTGTTCGCCATCGCCCCCAAGCTCCTCCTCACGCTGGCGTTCGGGCCCGACGGGTCGGACGGGTCCGGCGCGCTGCTCCTGCTGGGACTCGCGATGACGCTGCTCGCCGTCGCCTACCTCACCGTGCAGTACATGCTGGCGCTGCGGGAGCGGCGATTCCTCTGGGTCCTCGGGGCGGTCGCGATCGCCGAGGTGACGATCCTCTTCACCGGGCACTTCGGGATCGTCGCCTTCGCCACCATCGTGCTCGCGACGCAGGTCGTCGCCGCCGGCGCGGTGCTGATCCTGGGCCTGCGGGCGCTGCCGCGTCGCCGGCCGGTGGTCGCGTGAGCGCCCTGGCCGTCGCACTGGAGGCGGTGCGAGGCGTCGAGGGCTGGCTGACACCGGCCCAGGCGGCTCGCCTGCACGCCCGGGCGGCGCTGGTCCCGGCGGGCGGCACGATCGTCGAGATCGGGTCGTTCCGGGGGCGGTCGGCGATCGTGCTCGCCCTCGGATCCGCGAACCGCGACGCCCGGCTGCTCTGCATCGACCCCCATGCCGGGTCCGACCGGGGCCCGCAGGAGTACGCCGCCGACGAGGCGCTCGGGGATGCGGACGCCAGGGCGTTCCACGACAACCTCCGGGCGGCCGGGGTCGCCGACCGCGTCGAGCACGTCCGGGCGTTCAGCGACGCCCCGCAGGCGCGGGGCGCAGCCCCGCAGCGCATCGACCTGCTCTACGTCGATGGGGCGCACCGCTACGGGCCCGCGCTCGCCGACCTCACCGACTGGGGCGGCCGTGTCGCTCCGGGCGGGCGGATGCTCGTGCACGACAGCTTCTCGTCGGTCGGGGTGACCCTGGCGATCCTGCGCCGGCTGGCGGGGTCGGCGACCTGGCGCTACGCCGGACGCGACGGATCGCTCGGCGAGTGGGAGCGCCTCGACGCGCCGCTGCGGCCCGTCGCCCGTGCCCGCAACGCGGCGCGCCAGGTGGCCCAGTTGCCGTGGTTCGCGCGCAACGCCGTCGTGAAGGTCCTCATCCTTCTCCGGCTGCGGCCCGTCGCCCGGCTGCTGGGCCACGGGCCTCACGACGGGCCCTGGCCGTACTAGGGCCCGCGGGCGACGCCGCCCGCAGCCCCGCCCGAATCACCGCGAGGCCGCGAACGTCCCGTGCCGCGTCCTGCGGTCCGCCACGAGCCAGCGGACCAGCGCGATGAGCAGCAGGCCCAGCGCGCCGGTGGCCACCCAGTGCGCGGCGATGTGCTCGACCGCGTAGTTCGTCCGATAGCCACCGGGGTCCTCCGATCCCGCCAGCAGGTGCGCGACCGGAACCCCGACCAGCAGCAGGCCGCCCGCCGCGAGGACGAGGCGATGCGTCGGTATCGCGCGCCAGAGGACCAGCGCGACGACCGGCCCCAGCACCACTCCGGCCCGCAGCGCGAACACGAAGCCCAGCACCGCTCCGGCCACCGCGCCGACCGCCAGCGCGCGCCCGGCCGGCCAGCGACCCGGCGTGTCTGCCGACGCGTCGAACCGCCCCGGTGGCGTGGTCGATGCGTGCGGGAACGGGCCGCGCGCCCGTCGCCGCGCCAGCAGCAGCGCCAGCAGCGCGAGGATCCCGATCGCGCTGAGGAGGTACGACAGGTCGGCGATGCGCTGCGGCCGGTAGTCGAAGACGACCTGCTCGCACCCGGGCTCGACGGGCCAGCCGTTGGCGTAGCCCTGCAACGGCTGGGGAGCACCCAGGTCGCGCCCGTCGCACGATGCACGCCACCCGGGCGCGTAGGACTCGCCGAGCACCAGCCACGACGGTTCCTTCACGTCGATGCGCACGCCGTCCCGGTGCCCGCCGGTACCCGTCCCGGGCTCGAGGACGGCACCACCGGCACCGGGCAGGACCAGACCGCCGGAGGGAGGTGAGAACAGCCGCAGGTGATCTGCAACGAATGTCGTGCGCCCACGATCGCGGACCAGGACGCGCTTCGTCGGGAGCGCGAGGCCCGAGCACCCCTCCGCCGCCAGCGGCAGGCCGGCATCGAACCTCCGGAGGTCCTGCGTCCCGACCTTCAGCGCCACCGAGCGTCCGGCGGCCGTCACGACCACGGCGCCGCACCGGGCCGAGACCGAGCCACTGCGGCGGATGCGGACCGGGCTCACCCCGGCGCCCCGCAGCTCACCGATCCCGACCGCGCGGCGCGAGCGGACGCGGGCCGGTGTGCCCGGCGGGAACGCCGCATCGACGATGTCCAGCCGGAAGCGCGTTCCGGCGAGGGCCTTCGGCAGCCGCACGAAGCCGTCGGCCCGCACCGCGACGACCGGGCTGCGCCCGCTCTCGGACCGCAGACGGACCCGCGTCGGGCGACGTACTTCCGCGGACGGCGGGACCAGGCGCAGCCGCTTCAGAGAGGTCCGAGCCGGCGTGCTCCAGGCGATCCACGCGGGGCGCCCGGCGATCCACTGGCCGATCCAGGCGCGGTCTGCCCCACCGTCGAACGCACCGCTGGCCCGGTTCCGCGGCCGCCCCTCGAACCGCGAGGATGACCGTGCGCGCAGCGCGGTCGCGACCGGAGAGGCGATCGCGTCGAGGGCGTCGTCGCGCGCCTGCGGATCGACGCTGACCCACGCCTCGAGCTGGAAGCGACGCGCGACCGGCGAGCGGAGCGAGCGCTGCATCCGGGGCTCGGGGTCCCGCGCGTCCCTGGGCAGGTAGGACTGGGCGGGGCCGGCCTGCCGACCTCGCAGCCACGGCGCATCGGCCGTCGTGCGCTGCAGCAGGTAGGTCAGCGCGTTGGTCGAGAGGTCCTCGCCGCGCAGGGCGTCCTCCAGCAGCCTCGGGGGCCGCAGCGCCTCCCTGACCACCACACCGGGGATGCGGAGCTCGCGGATGCCCCCGGCACCCCCCGAGGCCCGGCGCGGCCGGGCGACCTCCGCGATGCGGACGCGCAGGCGCGAGACGCCTTCGAGCCCGACCCGCAGGCGGTTCCAGCCCTGACGGACCGGGAAGCGTCGGCCGTCGATCTCGACGGCGCGCACCTGGCCCCGGCTGTCCGAGTAGGGATAGAGCTCGATGGTGCCGATGTCCCGTGGCTCGTCGAACTCCACGTCGAGGTGATGACGGTCGCGGGCCAGCGCGCGATCCGCCAGCCACGACGTGCCCAGATCGCCGTCCAGAGCAGCGGTCGGACGGTGCTCGGGGAACTGCGTGATCTGCGGGCTCGACGGCGCGGTCACCGAGCGCACACCGCGGCCTCGCAGGACCGCGACCGTCTGCGCGTCGGTGGGCTCCGCCAGGTCGGCACCCGCGAACGGGTCCAGCCGCGTGCCGTCCTCGCTCACGTCCTCGTCGGCGGGCAGGGTCGGTCCGACGTTGCCGCGGAGACGAGCGGCGACGAAGGCCCGCCGGCGCACTCCGTCGGCGATGACGAAGCCCGCGCCGTCACGCACCGCACCGGTCAACTGCTCCCGGTCGATGTCCGGCGCGTAGACGAGCGGGAGGTCCGGGCGGAGATCGCCGAAGGCCGCCAGGTCCAGCACCCCCTGGGCTCCGCCGTCGAGCACCGTCAGCGGAGCCCGCGGCAGAACCCGGACGATCCCGCCCGTGCTCGCGAGCCGCAGCTCGACGGCGGGTCGCCGGACGGGATCGCCGAGACGCCCGGCGGCAGCGGGGTACGCGCGCTGCGGACCGTAGGACCGGGGGCGCAGGGCCCCCGGCTGGGCGACCCCCGGCAGCGCACCGCCCCCCGCCGGGTCCGGCAGGGGATCGAGGCCGTCCCCTCCCAGTCCCTCGAGCCCGGGCATGCCCGCGCCCGCCATGCCCGTGCCCTGCGGTCGAGGGCCGAGCGTCCGTGCGACCTCGGCCGGGCCCAGCTCGCCGCCCCGTGACCGGTCGCCGTCGGTCGCCACGACGACCTGCCCGACCCCCAGGAGATCCAGGAGCGGCTCGAGCTGACGCGGCAGCAGGCGTTCCTGCGTCACGAGCGCGTCGACCCCCCACTGCAGCTCCGTGGCGCGCAGGTCGCTGAACGGCACGATGTAGCGGTTGGCCACCGGATGCTCCGTGAGCGTCGGCAGGATCGCGTCGATGGTCTGACCCCAGCGGTAGCTCGCGAAGAGCTGCCCGGGCAGGACCAGGGCCCTCGTGTTCGGATCGGCACCGTCGAGGTCCCGCGCGACGTCCTTCCACCACGACGGGACCGTGAAGGCGAGCTGACGGTCGGGAGCGCGCCCGCTCGTCAGGGGCCAGGCCGCGATCGCGACCACGACGGCGAGCCCGGCGGCGACGGCGCCGCGCAGGAGGTCTGGACCGAGCGGGCGGCGCAGGCGCGGGAGCGTGATCCGGCGGCCGGCGAGCAGCGACCACACGTGTGCGAAGCCCAGCCCGGCGAGAACCGCCAGGCCGAGCGCCACGAGCGGGCCGGCCTTGTAGGAGGTGCGCAGGAAGCGGACCGCCTCGACGTTGTTGTACGTGAACGTGAGTCCCCGGCGCAGCGGCGTCCCGTCGGGGAAGCCGGCCGCCATCACCAGCAGCCCCGCCACGGTCAGGAGCAGGAAGAACGGCGCGTACCGATGGCGCCAGGTCCAGCGCACCGAGAGCACGACGAGCGCGGGGACGAGCATGCCCGCCAGCACGATCGGCAGCGAGAACAGCTGGCCCGGGCTCTGGGTGGAGAAGGGACGCAGCTCCCCGCCGAACCCGACCCCGATGTAGCTCGTCCAGAACCCCATCAGGCGGAAGGACTCCGCGAGCGAGGTCGTCCCCCAGATCGTGCCCGGCTGCTCGGTGAAGGGCAGGAAGTCGACGCCCTCCGCAGCGTGGATGAGCAAGGGGACGATCCACCAGGCCGACGTGATCGCCACCGTCACCGCCACGCGGCCGACCCAGGGGCGCAGGGCGGCGGCCGGGACGCCGCCCCACCCGAGCTCGTAGACGACGAGGAGGGCGGGCGCGAGCAGCACCCAGCCGGTGACCGCGGCGTTCACACCGCCTCCGGTCGAGGTCAGGACGAGCGCGAAGGCCGCCGGCCACCACCAGCCGCGCGGGTCGCGCAACCCGCGGTGCACGCACAGCAGCATCCACGGCATCGCCGCGTAGGCGAGCAGCGCGACGCTCGTCCTGTCCGCGTAGACCGTGACGTACGGGTTCACCACGTACAGCACCGCGGCCGCGACGTGGAGCGGGCCGTCGGGCACCGCGGTGCCGTCGGCACGACGCACGAGCGCTCGGATCAGCGCGCGGACGCCGAGCGCGGCGATCGCCAGCAGCGTCCCGAGCCACAGCCGGTGGACCATCCACACCGGCAGCCCCAGGGCGTCGCCCAGCGTGAAAAATGGTCCCATCGGGAACAGGTAGCCGCCGTACTGCCCGGCCCAGACGTGGCCCAGGCCAGCCGTCGAGGTCCAGACGTTCCCGACGTCGGACAGGAACCGCGACGGATCGACGTAGAGGTGGACCTTCGTGTCCGCGACGACGCTCCCTGGACGCTGCAGGAGCGCGAGGAGATAGGCGCCTGCGATCAGGGAGAGCGGGACGGCGCGTGGACGGGCGTGAGCGACCAGACGGGAAAGCACGGATGCGTGAGGGTACGCTCGCGGGCCGATGCACCCGCCGCTTCCCGCCCCTCGAGCCCACCTGGCGCTGCGCTGCGGCCTGCTCCTCGGGCCCGTCGTCCTCGCGTTCTTCTCCGGCGGGTTCTTCGACGACGCGCGCCTCTGGGCCCTCGCGGCCGCCTGGCTGGCGGTGCTCGGAGTCGCGCGGTACGCCGCGGTTCCGCTCCCCCGCGGCCGTGCCGCGCTCGCGGCGATCGCGGGGCTCCTGCTCCTCACCGGGTGGATCGGTCTCTCCCGCGCCTGGGCTCCTCTGCAGGACGCCGCCGGTGACGACTTCGAGCGCTCCCTGCTGTACGCCGGGTTCCTGGTGGCGTCGGTGGCGATGTGGCGGGAGCGCGGGGCCGCACGGACCGCCGAGCTCGCGGTCGCCGCGGGAGCGGCGCTGGTCACCGTCTACGGCCTGTCCGGGCGCCTGGTGCCCTGGCTGGTCGAGCAGTCGTCCTCGATGAGCGCCGGCGGACGCCTGGACCAGCCGCTCACCTACTGGAACGCCCAGGGCGCGCTGGCGGCGATGGGCGCGGTGCTGATGGTGCGCGTCGCCGGGGACCGTACCCGTGGCCCCGGGGAGCGTGTGATCGCCGCCGCGGTCACGGCACCCCTCGCGGCGGGCGTCTACCTGAGCTTCTCGCGCGGCGCGGTGCTCGCCCTGGTCTGCGGCGTGCTCGTCCTGCTCGCCTGCTCACCGACCTACAGCCAGCTGCGCGCCATCGGCATCGCCGTCGTGACCGGCGGCCCGGTCGTGGTGGTCAGCGCGCTGACGCCGGCCGTCCGCGCGCTCGAGGGTGGTGCGGCGGACCGCAACGCACAGGGCGCGCTCGTCCTCGGCGTGCTCCTCGTCGCGTGTCTCGCGGCGGCCTTCCTGACGCGGCTGGCGTCCCGTGACGAGGAGGAGGGCGCCGTGCGGCTCGGCCGCCTCCCGCTGCCCCAGAGGGGCGTGGGCGTCACCGTGCTCGTCGCCTGCTCGATCGCGGTGGTCCTGCCGGTCCTCGTGTCGGGCGACTCGCGCTCGGAGCCGGCGTTCGGCGCGACGACGCAGCGGTTCACCGACGTGGGCTCCAACCGCGACCGCTACTGGGACGTCGCGCTGGCGACCTTCGCCGACCACCCCGTGATCGGGGTCGGGAGCGCCGGGTTCGTCGTCGAGTGGCAGCGCGAACGCACCGTCAACGACGGGGTGCGCGACGCCCACTCGCTCCCGTTCGAGACGGCGGCCGAGCTCGGGGTGATCGGACTGGTCCTGCTCGTCGGGCTCCTGGGCTCGGTGGCGTGGTGCGGGCGGCTCGTGCAGCGCACCGACCCCGCGTTGGCGACCGGGGCCTGCGCCGCGCTCACGGTCTGGCTCACCCACGCCTGCCTGGACTGGGACTGGGAGATGCCCGCCCTCACCCTGCCGGCGCTGACGCTGGCGGCGGTGCTGATCGCGCGGGCCGACGACGAGTCCGCGCGCCACGCCACAGCGCGTCCAGGCTGATCGCCGCCAGGACGACCAGCGAGGGCTCCGCCGCGATCCGCAGCCGGGTCGAGCCGTAGGCGGTGAGACAGGTGATGGTGGCCATCACGATCGGCGCGAGGAGCACCCAGTGGTCGAGCCGTCGGACCCCGAGACGCACGATGGCGCCCACGGCGAGCACCAGCAGCGCCCAGAACGCGCCGATGCCCAGGCGCGCGGGCCACGCCGCCCGGCCCTCGGTGGCCTGCAGGAACACGCCCTGGCCGGGACGGTAGACCTCCAGTGCGCGTCCCGCGCGAGCAGCCACGACCAGCGGCAGGCGTCCGAGATGGTCCCGCATGTACTCCAGGCCGCGTTCGCGGTAGGCGTTGGACCGCTGCGACTCGTCCCCGGGCGGCGTGGTGCCGTAGCAGCTGAACGCCCAGGAGCCGATCAGGTCGCCGTAGTAGGTGCGGTCGCAGTTCGCCCCCACGAACACCGCGTTGCCGTTGCTGGAGATCAGGACCGGTTCCTCGAAGACGGTGAGGTTGCGGACGGTCCACGGCGTGAGGACGACGACGAACGCCGCCACCCCCGCCGTCGCGAGTGCGACACGCCGCCGCAGGTCCGGCCCGCGGAACCAGGCCAGCGGCAGGATCAGCAGCGGGACCAGGGCGATCGCCTCGCCGCGGGTCAGGGCGGCCAGTCCCACGAGCGCGCCCACCAGCGCGAGACCGCGCAGGTCCGGGCGCCGGGTGAAGCGCCAGGCGACGATCAGCGCGGCGACGACGAAGACGAGGTACAGGGTCTCGCTCATCAGGGAGCCGTCGGCGGTGATGAGGTTCGGGTACACGGCGGCCAGGCCCCCGGCGATCAGGCCGACCCTCTCCCCCGCGACGTCCCGGGCCAGCAGGGCGATCAGGACGACCGTCAGGCTCCCGACGAACGCGAGGGCGACCTTCTGCTCCTGGTAGCCGTCGAGCCCGAGGAGGTTCAGGCCCGCGAGCAGGACGATGTGCAGCGGCGGGTGCTCGGCCGTCGGCGCATCCTCGAAGGGATGCTGGAAGCCCTTGCCGTCGGCGAGGTGCTGGGCGTCGAGCCAGTAGACGTAGGCGTCGCCGAAGCCGAGGTCCTGCCGGACGATCGCGACGTAGGCCACACGGAGGACGAGCGCCGCCCCGGCGATGAGCAGCAGCCTTCCGCGGAAGGACGTCGGCGGGCGGAGACGTTGCACGGGCAGAAACCTACGCGGTGCCGACGCCGGTCACCGGCGCCTATGCTCTGCCCTCGATGGCGTCCGCCGTGCCAGCCCCGCGCTTCCCGCATCTCGACGGCGTCCGGGCGATCGCGGCGACGAGCGTCCTCGTCAGCCACACCTCCGGCCTCACGACGTTCGCCCCGTCCAACGCGGTGTTCGGGCCGCTCACCGCCCGGTTCAACGTCGGTGTGACGATCTTCTTCGTCCTCTCCGGGTTCCTGCTCTACCGCCCGTACGTGATGGCTCGGCTCGCGGACCGGGACGGTCCGGCGATCGGTGGCTACCTGCGGCGACGCGTGTTGCGGATCCTGCCCGCCTACTGGCTCGCGTTGACGCTCCTGGCGGTCTGGCCCGGGCTCTCGGGCGTCTTCACCAAGGACTGGTGGGTGTACTACGGCTTCCTGCAGAACCTGCGGGGCGGCTGGATCGTGCAGGGCATCCCACCCGCCTGGACCCTGCACGTCGAGATCACGTTCTACGCCTCGCTGCCGTTCCTCGCCCTCGCGGGAGCCCGATGGCTGCGCGGACGCCCGCACGCGCAGCAGTTCCGTGCCGAGGTCGCCGCGCTGTCGGCCCTGGCCCTCGCGTCCCTGGCGCTGCGGACGTGGCGCTTCGAGGTCGCCCCTGGGGCCGTGGACTCCCATCTCCTGCCGCAGTTCCTGCTCTGGTTCGCGCTGGGCATGCTCCTGGCCGTCGTGAGCGCGCACGTCGCCGACCGCCCGTTCGCCGACCGTCCCCGCTGGGTCCGCGCCATCGGCGAGCGACCCTGGCTCCCCTGGCTCGGCGCGGCCGCGGTCCTGGTGGTGTCGACCCGCGTGGGCCTGCCGACGACGTTCATCGTCGAGTACGACGCGCTGCGCTGGTTCCTCGAGCACGTCCTGTACGCGCTGATCGGCGTGCTGGTCGTGCTGCCCGCGGCGATCGGGATCGACGGGGGCGGCTGGGTCCGCACCCTCCTGGCCTGGCGTCCGCTGGCGTGGATCGGGCTGATCTCCTACGGGATCTATCTCTGGCACCTCCCGCTGGCCAACGAGATCAACGCGTCGCTGGGCCCACGCGTCGACGACTTCGGCTTCCCGGTCGTGACGGTCGTGACGTTCGTGGCGGCGACCGTCGCGGCCGCAGCGTCCTACTACGCGGTCGAGCGGCCGCTGCTGCGGCGCTTCCGCGAGCCGCGTCGCACCGGGACCGTCGCTCCCCAGCCCGCCACCTCGGCCGGGGTCACGAGCCGATGAGCACCACGAGCACCCAGGACGTCGAGCAGGAGCTGTGGGACCTGGAGAACCTCGCCAGGGCACGCGGGCTCGGTGACTGGATGTTCGAGCAGTTCGCGCCCTACGCTCGTGGACGGGCCGTCGAGGTGGGCGCCGGGATCGGCACGTTCTCCGAGCGGCTGCTCGCCCACGGCGTCGACGAGCTGCTGCTGCTGGAGCCGGAACCGGCCTGTGTCTCGCGACTGCGGGAGCGGTTCGCGGGCGACGAGCGCTGCGAGATCACCGACGAGCTGCTGCCCGAGGCCCCCTCGGTCCGCGCGCGCGCCAGCACCGTGGACTTCGTGCTCTGCCAGAACGTGCTGGAGCACATCGCCGACGAGCGGGCCACCGTGGACGCCCTGGCAGCGTGTCTGGCGCCCGGCGGCGTGCTCACGCTGCTCCTGCCGGCCCATCCCCGCCTCTACGGGCGCCTGGACCGTCTGTACGGCCACGAACGGCGCTACACCCGGTCGCACCTTCGCGCGATCGTCGAGGAGGCCGGGCTCGAGGTCCTCGACCTGTACGCGTTCAACGCCCTGGGCATCCTGGGCTGGATGGTCAAGTCCCGTGTCGGCGAGGCGACCCTGGACCCACGATCGCTTCGTGCCTACGAGCGCCTGCTGCCGCTGTGGCGTCCGGTCGAGCGTCGCCTGCGGCTCCCGGTCGGGCTCAGCCTCGTCGTCCACGCCCGCAAGCCGTAGCCGGGGATCAGCCGTCGGGTGCGACGCGCGTCGCGGGCGGCACGGGCGCGAGCGGATTGAGCCGCCGGGCCTCCCCACGCTCACGCTGCGCCCCGGCGGCGTCGCCGCGTGCCTCCAGCACGGAGGCCAGCGCGTTGTGCGCCTGGAACGCGTCGGGATCGCGGGCGATCGCCTCCTGCGCCACCAGTTCCGCGCCGTCGAGCGCGCGCGCGAGGACCAGCGCCTGGGCGGACGGCGCCAGCCCGTCGCTCCCGCGACACACCGCGATCAGGCGTGCGGCGAGCCCGCGTCCCTCGTCCAGTGGCGGCGGCGCCCCGCGGTCCACCGCCAGTGCGAACGCCTCCCGCCGAGCACCGTCGCACGACCGCACGTCGTGCCCCCGCGTCAGCGCGAGCACCACGACGCCGACCGCGATGACGGCGAGCACGGCCCGGACGATGCGGTAGGCGGGCACCACGGGCCGCAGCCTAGCCCGCCGAGCCGCGGGACCCGGCCTACCGCTCGCGTCGGGCCAGCACGACGAAGCTGCCGTCCCGCGCGACCTCGCGGTAGTCGCGGGCGATCACGGCGTCGAGCAGGCGCACCCCGCTGGAGCGCCCGCTGCCGTTGGGCTCCCGCACGCGAGCCTGGGGCGCGACCCAGCGGACGACCCACGGCGTGCGCGTCCGCCGCAGATCGGCGGCGATCTCCCGCTGCACCTCCTCGGTCGTGACGACCCCGGGCTGGATCACGTCGTACCGCGACGGGTTGGAGCGACGCAGCAGGACGTACAGGAGCGGCGCCCCGAAGCGCACCTGATCGAATCGCGAGGGGGCGACGAGCACCGGTCCCGGCACGCCGGCGGTCGCGGAAGCCACGAGCCGCACGCCGTCGGCGAACGCCCGGTCGGCCCGGACGCCGTCCGCCGACGGCCCTGGGAGCGCGACGAGATCCCCGGGATGCAGCAGGCGGCCGACCTGCCGCTCGACGCCGTGGAGGGCGATGACGGCCAGCAGCGCGCACGCACCGACGCGCACGGCCGCCGCGCGGTCCCGGGCCCCCGCGATCCCGGCGAGCACCACGAGCATCAGCGCGAGCGGCCCCGCGTGGAACTCGTCGGTGCGGGCGAGCAGGTAGGCGAGCCCGCCGACGGCGAGGGGCAGGAAGGCCCACGCGCCGCCGGGGACACGCCCGCGGCGCAGCCCCAGCCAGAGCCCCACGCCCGCCGTCCCCGCGACCAGCAGGGCCGGGAAGGCGGCCTCCAGCAGCTTGTTCGGGTCGGGCCACGCCTCCCCGAGCGGCAGAGGGAAGGGCAGCCGCTGCAGATCCTGGATGCCCGCGAACCCCACGGTCTGGTCCACGAGCTCATTGCCCGCCAGCAGGACGAAGGGGGCGTACCCCACCGCGACCACGACGGCGAAGGCCGAACCGAGGGACCGCCGCGGCCGATCGATCAGCATGCCCGCCGCGGCGAGGACGCCGAGATCCGGCCGCATGATCGCCGCCAGGCCGGCGAGGGCCCCGGCCTCCCGCGGCCGGCGATCCGCCACGAGGAACCCGGCGAGCGCGAGGGCGAGCGCGGGCGGCCACGGGCCGGGCCCCGTGGGCCACGCCATGACGGCGGCAGCGGCGAGCCCCGACGCCAGCGGCCAGCGACCGGGCGCGGGCCCGGCACGATCGGCCACCGTACGCGCCACGAGGACGGCCACGGTCGCGTCGACGGCCACCCGGACGATCCGCCATGCCAGCAACGACGGCCCCGTCAGCGCGCTGAGCGCCCCGAGCAGGTACGCCTGGCCCGGACCGTAGTTCCACCAGAAGTCGCGGTAGGGCATCTCTCCGTCCGCGATCCGCTCGGCGGCGGCGAGCATGAGCCCCTCGTCGTGTGGCGCCACCTCCCACAGCAACGTGCAGCCGGACAGCGCGACGGCGAACAGGACCAGGACGAGATCGCGTCGGTTCGGGCGCACGGGCGTGCGCAGCCTACGCGGCGCTGCGGGGATGGCCACCCGCCCGCGGCCCGCGCCACGGCGTCCGGGGAACCGCGTCGACGATCGACAGGGCGGAGCCCGCGCGGAGGCGACGTCGGGCGCTGAGCATCGCGGGGATCAGGGGTACCGCGGCGGCGAGCCCACCGAGATGCGCGCGGAGCGTTCCGCCGCGCCCCGCGTGGACCAGCCACGCCAGCTGCCGGTAGAGCACGGGCCCGGCCCAGCGCACCGGCCAGGCCTTCACCACCATCAGCACGGTGTTGCGCGCCACCCAGCCGGGCACCGGGCGCGCGAGCTGATCGCTGGAGCCACCGCCGGCGTGCCGCGCGACGGCCGGCACGTACAGGCAGCGCCAGCCGGCCAGACGCAGCCGCAGGCCCAGATCGACATCCTCGAGATAGGCGAAGAACCGCTCGTCGAAGCCCCCGACCGCGAGCACGGCGTCACGGCGGTAGAGGGCGGCCCCGGCACACGCGGCGAACACCTCCCCGTCCTCGTCGTAGCGCCCGTCGTCGCGTCGGAAGCGGCCCCGCTGCTCGCAGACACCGTCGCGGCGCAGGACGTCGCCCGTGTCGTAGATGACCCGCGGGTCGGCGAGGTCGAGCATCTTGCACGCGACGGCGGCCGCCGCTGGATCTGCGTTGAGCGCCCCGTGCAGCCGGCGGTGCCAGTCGGGCTCGAGTTCCACGTCGGTGTTGACGAGCGCGACGTACGCCGTGTCGGTGGCGTCGATCCCGCGGTTGGCGGCGACCGCGAATCCGGTGTTGCGCCCGAGCGCGAGGACCCGGACCCGGGGGTGCTCACGTTCGAGCCAGGCCACCGTGCCGTCCGTCGAGCCGTTGTCCACCACCACGATCTCGGTGAACGGAACGTCCTGCGCGTACAGCGACGCCAGGCACGCGGGCAGCCAGCCCCGGCCGTTCCAGGCCGGGACGACCGCGGCGGTGCTCACGTCGACCGGGCCTCGTGCTCGTGACGCGAGCCGCGGTTGCGCGCGAGCCGCCGTCTGCGCGGGACCCGCAGGGCGGGACGCTCGGTGGCGAGGGCATCGTCCACCACGGCGGCGAACTCGTCCCGGAAGACCTGCGTGTCGAACCGCCGCGCACTCGCCACGCAGTCGTCGGGATCCACGGCCATGGCGTCGAAGCCGCGGACCGCAGCGGCGAGCGCCTCGGGCGTCGCCTCGTCGAAGAACGTCCCGGTCTCCCCCTCGATCACCGTCTCGCGGACACCGCCCGCGCGGAGGGCGATGACGGGTCGTCCCGCCGCTTGGGCCTCGACCGCCGCGATGCCGAACTCCTCGGTGGCCGTGACGACGAGCGCCCGGGCCGTCGGCAGCAGGGCAGCGACCTCGGCGTCGGGGAGATGGCCGGCGAAGGTGATGGTCGGGCCGGCCAGGCGCCGGAGCCGGCGCAGGTCGGGACCCTTGCCGATGACGATCAGCGGCAGACCGAGCATCGTGAACGCGCGGATCGCCAGGTCGAGCCGCTTGTGGGGCATCAGCTCCGAGAGCACCACGTAGGCCTCCCCCGGTCGGGCCGGGGCGAAGCGGTCGGTGTGCACGGGCGGGCTGACCACGACGGCGTCGCGGTTCCAGTAGCGGGCGACGCGACGGCGCGTCGTGTCGGAGTTCACCACGTAGGTGTCGACCCGCTGCGCCGCGATCCAGTCCCACTGCCTCCACCGCTGGAACACCGCCGACAGCAGGGTCCGCTGCAGCACGCCGCGCGACTGCAGCGTCTCCTCGCGGGCGTTCCACGCGTAGCGGAACGGGTTGTGGCAGTAGCAGACGTGCGTGGCGTCCTCGTCGGGGATCACGCCGTGGGCCCACGCGCTGGAGCTCGAGATGACGAGGTCGTAGCCCCGCAGGTCCATGGCCTCCATCGCGTAGGGGTACAGGGGCAGGAGCGCCCGGAAGCTGCGGGCGGTGGGATGGAGCCGCTGGAGGAACGACGTGTGGATCCTGCGGTGCGCGAACCGGCCCTCGGTGCCCTGCTCGTCGTAGACGGCGGTGAAGATGTCCGCCTCGGGGTAGAGGTCGCACAGGACCGAGAAGACGCGCTCGGCGCCGCGGACGTCCAGAAGGAAGTCGTGCACGAGCGCGATGCGCTGCGGGGACCGGGGTTCCTCCATCCGTGGCGAGTCTATGCGACCGCAGGGGCGTCTACGGTGCGGGCGTGAAGGTCGGAGTCGACGGACGAGGATTGCTCGGTGGCCGCGGAATCGCCCGCTATACGCAGGAACTCCTCGCCGCGCTGACGCACCGGTTCCCGGAGGACGAGTACCGCGTCCTCGTGCACGGTGAGGACGACGACCACGTCCCGGAGGGGGTCGTGAGGGTCCGCGGCCCCCGTTCGCAGCGGGCGCTCTTCGCGACCATGGGGGCCACGGGACGCCCCCGTCTGGACCGTCTGCTCGGCGGGGACCTCGACGTGGTCTGGGCCCCCGCCCCGGCGCCCCTGGCCGTGGGACGGGACGTGCCCTTCGTCCTGACGCTCCACGATCTGTCGTTCGAGGAGCGTCCGTCGGACTTCACGCGGTACGAGCGGCTGTGGCACCGCATCGCCCGCCCGTCCCGGCTGGTTCACCGCGCGGACCGCCTCATGGCCGACAGCGCGCACACCCGCGCCCGTGCCGCGGCCCGCTACGGTCTCGAGCCCGGCACGCTCGACGTGGTGCTGCCGGGAGTCGCTCGTCCGGTCGCCGCGGGCGCGCGGACCCCGCCGGACGGCTCGGCCATCCCGACACCGGGGCGCCCGTTCTTCCTCGCCGTCGGCGCCCTCGAGCCGCGCAAGGCGCCGGAGGTGCTCACGGGCGCGTTCGCGCTCGCCCGATCGTGGGGGCTCGACGCGGAGCTGGTCTTCGCGGGGAGTGGACGTCTGGCCGAGCAGCTGCGCGGCCCCGGGGTCCACCTCCCTGGGCGGGTGGACGACGCGGCGCTCGACGCGCTCTACCGGGGAGCCGTCGCCGTCGTGATGCCCTCGTGGCTCGAGGGCTTCGGGTTCCCGCCCCTGGAGGCGGCCGTCCGCGGTACCCCCGCGATCGTCAGCGACCTCCCGGTGTACGACGAGACGCTCGGTGACGCCGTGGTGCGGGTCTCGCCGGGGGATGTCCGCGGGCTCGCGAACGCCCTGCTCGCGATGGCGGACGAGCCCGACGCACGCGCGCGGATGGCGGCCCGTGCCGCCGACGCCGTCGCGCCACTGACCTGGGAGCGGGCCGCCGACGCCACCCACGCCGTGCTTCGCGCGGCCGCGGAGGGCCGCCGATGAGCTTCAGCGTCGTCATCGTCCTGCACGACAGCGCCCCCGACCTCGGGCGGCTCCTGCGCTCGCTCGAGAGCCACCTCGACGTCACGCCGCAGCTGATCTGCGTCGACAGCGGATCGGACGACGACGGCGCCGGCGTCGACCTGGCGCGGGCCCATGGCGCGGAGGTCGTCGAGCTCCCGGACAACCCCGGGTTCGGAGCCGCCAACAACGCCGGGGTGGCGCTCGCCCGTCACGACGTCACGGTGCTCCTGAACCCGGATGTCGTGGTGCTGGATCCGGTCGCGCTGCCGGCGCTCGTCGCCGAGGCGGCGATCGCCGACGCCCTGCACGTGCCCCGCCTCCTGAACGCCGACGGGACCGTCCAGGACAGCGCCCATCCCCTTCCCGGATCGCTCGGGCAGGCGCTGCTGGCGGTCTCCCACCCTCCGCGGCTGCCGCGCGTGCTGCGGGACCTGGCGCAGCCGTGGCGCAGCGGGCGCACCACGGAGGTCGGCTGGGCCATCGCCGCCTGCGTCGCGGCGCGTACCGCGACGTTGCGGGGGCTCGGCCCGTTCGACCCCTCGGCGTTCCTGTTCTTCGAGGATCTCGACCTCTGTCTGCGAGCGCGCGAGCGTGGAGTGCGTACGGTCCTGCACCCGGACCTCGCGCTGCGGCACACCGGTGGTCACAGCACCGGTCCGGCCTTCGGCGGGGAGCCCTACGAGCTGCTCGCGCGGCGTCGCCGCGCCGTCGTGCTCGCCGGTATGGGCGTGGCGGCGGCACGTCGCGACGACCTGCTCGAGGCCTTGACGTTCAGCACCCGCATCCTGGCCGCGCGCCTGACCGGCCGTCCGGCGGACACGGAGCGAGCCCGGCTCGCCGCGCTGCGCGCCGCCAGGCGCGGCTGAGAGCCCTCAGAACAGACCGAGCTGCGCGGCGGCCGAGGAATCCTCGTCGGGTCCGGGCGCCGGATCCTCCCCCGGCGGGACCACGTCCGCGTCGGGGGATGCGGGTGTCCGCTCGGGGACCGGCATCGCCAGGAGCTCGGGGAGCCGCGCGAAGTCGGCCCGGAGCAGCTCCACGCCGGCGGACCGGTAGAGCGCGGCGTCGGGATGGAAGAGCGGATAGAGCCGGACGGCGACCCCGCCGATCTCGCGGCTCTCCGGCTGCCCGTGGATCGCCGTGATCGGCGTCGGCTCGCCGCGCAGCAGCCGGGTGGCGGCGTTCCCGAGCGTGCAGACGACCCGCGGTCGCACGAGCTCGATCTGCCGCTCGAGGTAGGAGCGGCATCGCTCGAGCTCCGCGGGGGCCGGATCGCGGTTGTCGGCGGGCCGGCACTTCAGCGCGGCCGTGACGTACACGTCCTCACGGCGCAGGCCGATCTCGGCCAGCATCTCGTCCAGCAGCGCACCGGACCGGCCGGCGAGCGGGACTCCGAGGGCATCGTCCTGCCGGTCGGGCGCTTCCCCGACGAACATCACGTCGGCGTCCGGATCACCCGTTCCGAAGACGACCTGGGTGCGGGAGGCGGCCAGCTCCGGGCAGCGCGTACAGCCACGCGCGTCCTCGGCGCAGGCCTTCAGGGCCTCTCGGCGCTCGTCGTTGCGCGGCACCGCCGGATCGTAGCCCCCCGAACGTGTGATCTCCGGCCCCCGGCAGGAGGAGATCCGTCCAGCTGGGTGTTGCGCAACCGAGGACGGGGTGTACTCTCCCTGACGAGGCCGTCACCTTCACCGGGCCGGACCTCAGCAGCACCTGCCGCCAGACCTTCACCACACGCGACCGGTACCCCGTGATCGGGGACTGGACCGAGATCTCCCATGGAGACATCCACCACCCTCGGGTCCGCTTCGGACGGCCCCCGCTGCTGCGCCGTGATCGGCGCGGGCCGCGTCGGCACCGCGCTCGCCGCCGCGCTCCCGTCCGCCGGCTTGCCGGTGATCGGCCCCCTGGGTCGCGGCGCGTCCGTACCGGCCGACGCCGACGTCGTGCTCCTGTGCGTTCCGGACGCGGCGATCGGCGCCGCCGCCCAGGCGCTGCCGGTGGTCGCCGGGCGGGTCGTCGGCCACTGCTCGGGCGCCACGGGGCTCGCGCCGGTCAGCGCGGCGGGCCACGACGCGTTCTCGCTGCACCCCCTCATGACGGTCAGCGGCGCGGATGCGCGCTTCGCGGGCGCGGGGGCCGCGGTGGACGGGACGTCCGCCCGGTCGCTGCGGACGGCGGAGGTGCTCGCCGACCTCCTCGGACTGCGCCCGGTGCGGATCCGCGAGGACGATCGTGCCGCCTACCACGCGGCGGCCTCGATCGCCTCGAACTTCCTCGTCACCGTGCAGGACGCCGCCGAGGCGCTCCTCGCCACGACCGGAGCCCCCCGCGAGCTGCTCGTCCCGCTCGTCCGGGCGTCGGTCGAGAACTGGGCGGCGCACGGCGGCGAGCGCGCGCTCACCGGTCCGATCGCGCGCGGCGACGAGCAGACGGTCGCGCTGCAGCGCGAGACCGTCGCCGAGCGCACGCCGGAGCTCCTGGAGCTGTTCGACGTCCTGGCCGCCGCCACCCGGTCGCTGGTCGAGCGCCGCGACGCGCCGGTCCCCGCGGAGGTCCCGGCATGAGGACCGTCCGGACCGTCGCCGAGGTGCGCGAGCTCGTCCGGGCCGAGCGGGCCGCGGGCCGCTCCATCGGGCTGGTCCCGACGATGGGTGCGCTGCACGACGGGCATCTCTCCCTGCTGCGGCAGGCCGGCGCGGCGTGTGACGTCGTGGTGATGTCGCTGTTCGTCAACCCCACGCAGTTCAACGAGGGCGCCGATCTCGACGCCTACCCCCGGGACGAGGCGGCGGACGCCCAGGCTGCGCGGTCGGCGGGGTGCGCGATCCTGTTCGCGCCCGACGTGAAGGAGGTCTACCCGGACGGCTTCTGCACGACGGTCGAGGTCGCCGGGCCGCTCACGTCGACGCTCGAGGGCGCCCACCGTGGCCCGTCGCACTTCCACGGCGTCACGACCGTGGTGACCAAGCTGCTGAACATGGTGCAACCCGACGTCGCCTTCTTCGGCCAGAAGGACGCCCAGCAGGCGCTCGTGATCCGGCGGCTGGTCCGGGACCTGGACATGCCGGTCCGCATCGTCGTGGGCGACACCGTGCGCGAGCCCGACGGCCTGGCCCGCTCGAGCCGCAACGTCCGGCTCAGCGGCGAGGACCGCGCCCGCGCCACCGGGCTCTCCCGCGCGCTGCGCGCCGCCGAGCAGGCGGTCGTCGCCGGCGAGCGCGACGCCGATGCCGTCGCCGCGGCCGCCCGCGCGACCCTCACCGACTTCGCGGTCGACCCCGAGTACCTCGCGGTCGTCGACCCCGAGACCCTCGCTCCTCGCACGGAGATCGACGGCGACGTGCTCGTCGCGGTCGCCGCACGCGTGGGCGCGGTCCGACTCATCGACAACGTTCTCATCACCACCACACCGAACGGGAGAGGCTGAACCCCCTCATGCAGCGCGTGATGCTCAAGTCCAAGATCCACCGGGCCACCATCTCGGACAGTGATCTGCATTACGTCGGCTCGATCACGATCGATGCCGACCTGCTGGACGCCGCGAACATCCTCGAGCACGAGCAGGTCCACGTGGTGGACGTCGACAACGGCGCCCGCTTCGAGACCTACACGATCGCCGGGGAGCGCGGGTCCGGTGTCATGCAGGTCAACGGCGCGGCCGCCCGCCTCGTCCACAAGGGCGACACGATCATCGTCATCAGCTACGGGCAGTACGACGAGGCCGACCTCGAGCGTTACGAGCCGACGGTCGTCCACGTCGAGAAGGACACCAACCGCGTGATCGACGTCGACACCGCCGTCGCCACCCTCCTGACCAAGTAGCCGCAGCGCGAACCGGAGATCCCCCTCATGTCCACCTTCCCGCAGATCACCGTCCCCTCCGACGCCTCGAGCCTGCCGGTGACGCTGCCGCGCCTGCTCGAGAAGCAGGCGCTGGGCGAGCCCATCGTCATGGTCACGGCCTACGACTACCCGTCGGCAGTGGCGGTCGACAAGGCCGGCGTCGACATGGTGCTCGTCGGCGACAGCGGAGCCATGACCGTGCTCGGCTACGAGTCCACGGTGCCCGTGTCGCTCGACGAGATCCTGATGCTGGCCAAGGCCACGCGCCGTGGCCTGACGACGCCGTTCCTGGTCGGCGACCTGCCGTTCGGCTCCTACGAGGTCAGCGACGAGCAGGCGGTCACCACCGCGATGCGATTCGCGAAGGAGGCCGGCTGCGACGCGGTGAAGCTCGAGGGCGGCGGTCCCGTGTCGGTGGCGCGGGCCAAGGCCATCGTCCAGGCCGGCATCCCGGTCATGGGACACGTGGGCCTGACGCCGCAGACCGCGACCGCGCTCGGCGGCTACAAGGCGCAGGGCCGCAGCGCCGACGCGGCCGAGCGGGTGGCCCGTGAGGCGCTGGCCCTGGAGGCGGTCGGGTGCTTCTCGATCGTCTTCGAGGCGATCCCGAGCGCGGTGGCCGAGATGATCCACGACCGGCTCACGATCCCCGTCATCGGGATCGGTGCCGGCCCCAACGTCGACGGGCAGGTGCTCGTGTTCCACGATCTCCTCGGGATCCGGGAGGGGCGTGGGGCGAAGTTCGTCCAGCGGTACGCAGACCTGCTCACCGAGATGGCGGCCGGGGTCGCCGCCTACGCCGACGACGTGCGTACCGGCCGGTACCCGGGACCGGAGCACGGATACGCGATCGCCCCGGCCGAACTGGCCGCGCTGCGCGAACGCATCTGATCCTGGCCTCACCCCCTGCCCGGCGACGGGCAGGGGCGGGCCCGCACATCGGTATCGCACGCTAGGCTGGCGCCGCGATGGCGCGCTTCTCCTCGATCTTCGGCTCCAAGGACCGCGCGTTCTTCGACCTCTTCGAGGAGGCGGCCGGTAACGCGGTGCGTGCCGCGGATCTCCTGGAGCAGATGCTGCGGGACTGGCCGGACACGAGGGGCCTGCTGCGCGAGATCGTGGCCTGCGAGCACGACGGCGACCGGATCACCCACGAGATCATCCGGCGGATCCACACCGCGTCCGCGACGCCGATCGACGGCAAGGACATCCTCGGGCTCGCCTCGGCCCTGGACGACGTCGTCGACCTCACCGAGGAGGTCGCGGACATGTTCGGGCTCTACCGGATCGAGGCCCCGATGGAGCAGGCCCAGCAACTGGCCGACATCCTCCTGCAGGCGTGCAGGCAGCTGGCCGCCGCGATGCCGCGCCTGCGGGAGTTCCGCGACATCAGCCACTTCACGGTCGAGGTCAACCGGCTCGAGAACGACGGGGACCGCATCTCGCGGGACGCCGTGGCGTCGCTGTTCGACGGCGGCGTCGACCCCATGGTGGTCATCCGCTGGAAGGACATCTTCGCGGGCCTCGAGGCCGCCATCGACGCCACCGAGCACGTCGCGAACCTGCTCGAGGGCGTCATGATCAAGCACACCTAGCCCGGGCGCCGAGCGGCGCGGGCCCTCACCGGGGGCGGCCCGTGCGCCCGTCCCCGCGGATCATCGGCTGGGTCGCCGCGTAGCGCCCGCGGACGGGTGTGGGCGCGGGCTCTTCGCCGCTGTCCTGCGACTCGGGCGCGGGCGGGGACGTGCCGGTCGTGTCCGGCGCGGGGGTCGCGGGAGCGGTGGTCCGCTCGGCGGAGGGCTCTCGGCCTGCCGGAGCGTCCGGGGCTCCCTCGCCGGCGAGGATCCTGACGACCCGCTCCGCGATCTCCTGCGCCGCGGTGTCCGGGTCCGGGCCCTGCGTGCGCAGACGTGCCTGGACGGCGCCGACCGTCGTCGCGTCCGCGACGCGCTTGTGGGCCTGTCGCAGCTCGGCCTGCAGCGCGCCGCCGAAATCCCGGAGCTGATCGGTCGCGGCCTTCACGGCGTCGTGGAGCGCAGCGCCCTCCGCCGCCGCCCGCTCGGCCTGGATCGCCGACTCCCGCAGCAGCATGTCCGCCTGCTGACGCACCTCGCGCTGTGTCTCCCGAGCTGCCCGCCGAGCGTCGGCGAGCTCGGACTCCGCCTGGGCGCGCAGCTCCCCCGCGGTGCGCTGGGCGTCCGCCAGCACCTGCTGGGCCTGCGCCTGGGCCGCCTGGGTGACCCGACGCTCCAGCTCGGCGGCCTGCTGCTCACGGGTCTGCTCGAAGCGCTCGGCCTCCGCACGGGCGTCACCGACGAGGCGAGCCGCCTCGGTGCGCGCCGCCTCCAGCACCTCGGCCGCGCCGGCCCGGACGCGCTCGGCCTCGTGCTGGGCGTGCTCGAGCTCCCGCGCCGCGGTACGGCGGTCCTCGGAGGCCTCCGAGCGCAGTTCGGCGAGGGACTGCTCCAGCTCGTCCCGCTCGGCGCGGAGCTCGCGCTCGGCGGCGTCCCGACGTGCCGCGATCTCCGCATCGACCTGGGCGCGCAGCGCCTCGGCGTGCTCCTCCGCCGGCCGTCGGAGCTCGGCGACCTCACGCTCGGCGGCAGCGCGCATCGCTGCCGTCTCGCGCTCGGCGTCCGACCGCAGCTCCGCGAGCTCCTCCTGCGCCTCGGTCCGCATCGCGGCGATCTCCCGCTCGACGCGTGCGCGCTCCGCGGCAGCGTGCTCCTCGGCGTGGACACGGACCTGACCCGCCTCGTCGCGGAGCGTCTGCGCCTCGTCGCGCACGGCGGCGGCCCGTTCGCGCACCGCCTCCAGCTCGGCCCGCGCGGCCCCGAGCTCGTCGTCGAGCCGGTGACGGGCCTGCTCGGTGGTCTCCTGGAGGACGACCGCAGCCTGCTCCTTCGCCGCCTCCAGGATCTCCGCGGCCTCCCGGCGAGCGGCATCGAGGAGCTGCATGGCCTCCTCGTTGGCTCGCGGCAGGGCCGCAGCCGCCTCCCGACGGGCTTCCTCGGTCTCGCGCTGGGCCTCCTCGCGCAGGTGCTGGACGTCGGCTCGCGCCGCCGCGACCTCGGCCTCCACGTCCGCCCGCAGACCCCGCAGCTCCTGCTCCGTCCGCGCCCACGCGTCGGCGATCTCCTGCTCGGCCGCCGCACGGCGCTCGGCGATCTCGTGCTCGGCCGTCGCGAGGATGGCGGCGGCGTCGGTCTCGGCCTCGCCTCGGGCGGCCTGTGCCGCCTCGGCGGCCGCGGCGGCCGCGGCACGCTGCCGTTCGGCGGCTTCGGCTGCCTCCCGCGCCGCCCGTTCCTGCTCCGCCAGGCGGGCGGCCTCCTCCTGCCGCTGCGCCTGCGCCTTCTCCGCGGCGGCACGCTCTGCCTCTGCCCGCTGCGCCTCCTCGCGCTCGCGGGCCTCGGCGCGCTGCGCCTCCTCGCGCCGCTGCGCTGCCTGGCGCTCCTCCTCACGGCGCCGGGCCTCGGCCGCCTGTGCCTCGGCACGCTCGGATGCGGCCTGACGCTCGGCGTCAGCGCGGGCGGTGGCGGCGTCGGGCTCGGGGGCCGTGACCGGCGGCAGGTCGGACACGAACGTTCGGTGACGGACGGTGAGCTCCCAGCCCGGGGCGCCGTCCGACAGCGCGATCGAGCGCTCGCGGACGACCTCGACCTTGCCGAAGCGGACGGTGAGGTTCGCCAGCAGCGTGCCGCGGTCGGGACCGCTGACGGTAACGAGGTTCGCATCGGCACCCATGAACCCTGAACGTACCGGACCGGACGTCGCCGGGACCGCTCGCGGGGCGTCCAGGGGACTCAGTGGCCCGGGTGTTCGATCTCGCGCAGCACCTTCGCCGGGGCGCCCGCGGCGATCGAGAACGGCGGCAGGTCTGTCGTGACGACGCTGTTGGCGCCGATCACGCAACGCTCGCCGACCGTCACGCCGCTGGTGACGACGACGTTGGCCCCGCACCACACGTTGTCGCCGATGACCGTGGGGCCCTTGCTGGTGAACCCCTGCCACGGCACCGGCTTCTCGAGATCGTCGAACCGGTGGTTGCCGTCGGTGATCAGGCAGCCGTTGGCGAACATGCAGTGCTCCCCGATGTCCACCCGCTCGACCGCCGCGACCTGCACGCCCAGGTTCAGGAAGGTCCCACCCCCGATCCGGAGCGTCCCGCTGCCGGTCAGCCAGACCCCGGGCTCGAAGAGCACGTGCGGTCCGAGCTCCAGCCGGCCCTCGCGCAGCATCGCGAGAACCTCGCCGTACAGCGGCCCCTTCGCGAAGCACTCCCGCCGCGCCAGCTCGGCGTGGAGCCGCGCGACGCGCCAGGGCAGTCGGTCCCCGCGGTAGTACCTGAGCTTCTGGAGCCACAGCTTGGCCTGCGCACCGGTCACACGCGAAGGCTCGCAGACGCGCAGGGCTTCGTGCTGAGCACCCGGGGCACCACGCCCCGCAGCGCCGTTCTCGCGTAGGTTT
>NZ_JBFIGP010000012.1:0-29662 GCF_041602235.1 Paraconexibacter sp. | reverse complement strand
CTGCGAGCCGCCGTGACAGCTCTGCGCGCCGGTAGTACAGGGAGCAGTCGTGCTCCCACGTCGCGCCGACCCCGCCGTGGATGAAGATGTTCTCGGGGGCGCTGTAGTCGAGCGCCTCGGTGGACGCGACGCGGGCGGCGGCCGCGGCCAGGACGAACCCGGGCAGGTCCTTCCGGTCCCACGCCTGGCCGGCGGCCACGAGCAGCGACCGGGAGCCCTCGACGTGCCGGAGCATCTCGACGATCTTGTGCTTGATGGCCTGGTAGGAGCCGATCGGCCGGGCGAACGCCACGCGATCCACGGCGTAGTCGCGCGCCATCGTCAGACAGGCGTCGGCGGCGCCGACCGACTCGGCCGCGAGCAGGGCACGCTGCAGCGCGCATCCGATCTCGAGCTGCGCGGCCGAGAGCTCGAGCATCCTCCCGGCGGCCCCGGCGAAGGACACGGTGGCGAGGGCGCGGGTGGCGTCGTAGGCCTCCTGCGGACGCACGCTCATCCCCTCCCCGGCCTCCACGATCGCCGCCATCCTGGTCCCATCTTCGGACTCCCCGACGACCACGAACACGTCGGCGCCGTCGGCGTCCACGACGCTTCGCACCTCACCCGTAATCTCGACCTCGCTCCCCCGGCCCACCAGCGTGAGGGCACGACTGCGTTCACCGAGGCGGGCGTCGACGAGCGCGGCGCGGCGCTGCCCGCTCGCCAGCGCGCGCCGCAGTGCGGTATCGCTGCCCGCCGCCTCCAGCACGGCGGCAGCGGGCAGGTGGCCGAGGAGGTGGGCGTCCGCAAGGACGCGGCCGCAGCACTCGAGCACGAGCAGCGCCTCGTACGCGCCGAGGCCCACGCCGTCGACCTCCTCCCCGCTCAGCAGACCTGTCCAGCCCGCCTCCACGGCGAGATCCCACCGCGACGGCACGGCCTCCCCGTCGAGCGCGGCGCGCGCTTCTTCCCGTGTCGGCAGGCGTGAGAGGGCGTCCTGGGCGGCCTCCTGCAGGAAGGACTGCTCGTCGGTCAGGGCGAGGTACATGGCGAAGGCTCCGGGCTAGGCGGCGGCAGGCGTGGACTGGACGGCGGTCTTCGGGGCGGGGGCCGGAACCCGCGGTTCCGGTGGCAGCCCGAGATGGCGCTCACCGATCAGGTTGCGCAGGATCTCCTCGGTCCCCCCCGCCGAGCGCACGCCCGGGAGGGCCGAGACCTGGAACCCCCACTCGCCGTCGACCAACGCGTGGGAGCCGAGCGCATCCACGGCGAACCGGCAGGCGTCGAGCGACGCGAGCACGCTGGTGATCTTGATGAGCCCGGCGTCAGGACCCGGGACGCGCCCCTCGGCGATCTCCTGCACGACGCGCTCGCTGGTGTGACGCAGCGCCAGGAGCTGGCTCGCGACCTGCCCCAGGCGGATCCGCAGCCCCCGGTCCGAGCGGGCGTCGTCGTCCGAGGCGATGGCGGCGACGAGCCGCTCCAGCCGCACGGCGTGCAACCCGGACCCGACCGCCACCCGTTCGAAGCCGAGCATCGTGAGCGCGACCTTCCACCCCTCACCGGGCGCGCCGACCACCGCGTCGGGCGCCAGCACGAGATCGTCGAGGAAGACCTCGTTGAACTCGGCGTCCCCGGTGATCTGGCGCAGCGGCCGGATCGTGACGCCCTCGGCGTCCATGGGGACCGCGAACATGGTGAGGCCCTTGTGCTTGGCCACCGTCGGATCGGTACGCGCCAGCAGGATCCCCCACGCGGCGTGCTGAGCGAACGAGGTCCAGACCTTCTGTCCGTTCACCAGCCACGTCCCGTCGTCCTGGACCCGCGCCCTGGTCTGGACGTTGGCGAGATCCGACCCGGCGCCGGGCTCGGAGAGCAACTGGCACCAGAACTCCTCGCCACGCAGCAGCGGTGCCAGGTGACGTTCCTGCTGCTCGGGAGACCCGTGGGCCATGATCGTCGGACCGACCATGCCGATCCCGATGAAGTCGAAGGGTCCGGCGATGCCCCGCGCCTCGAGCTCCTGGTCCACGATGACGGCCTGGGCCGGCGTTCCCCCACGTCCTCCCATCTCCTGCGGCCACGTGACACCGACGTAGCCCGCATCGGCAAGCGTCCCTTGCCATGCGCGCAGGCGGGCCACGGCCGCGTCGTCCTGCGGCTCGAGCACGTGGCGCGGCGGCGCGGCGGCGCCGTGCGCGTCCAGCCACGCGCGAAAGCGCTGACGGTAGGCCTCGTCGGATGCGCTCACGTCGGGCGACATGGCTGCATCCTACACACTGTCCGATCAGGCTGTCTGACCCACCTGATCGCGCCGCTCCTCCGCGGCCTCGGCGTCCCGGCCGAGGTGGTGACGCAGGAACGCCACCTGGTGGGCCACCACCAGGTCGTACGCGGAACCACCGGGGTAGACGTCGAAGTGGTCACACGGGTAGTGGCGCACCTCGGCACGGCCCTTGACGGCGGCCTTCATCGATGACGCGGGCGGAACCGTCTGGTCCTCGTCGCCGATCTGGACCAGCAGCGGGCACGTCAGCTTCCCCGCGAAGCGCCCGGGGGCGTACATCCCGACGCGCAGGAAGATCCGGGCCGCGACCTCGTTGCGCCAGGTGGGTCCGGCGATCGACTTCATGGCCTCCAACGCCCCGGGGGCGGTGAGGGCGGCGGGCTCACCGGCCGGCCCCACCGATGGCGCCAGCAGCGGGTCGCGTCCGCGGAGCGCTCCGAGCTGGTCCCGCAGGCCCAGCGCCGTGAGCTTCATGCCGAAGATCGGCCCCTCACGGCCCATGATCGACAGCAACGTGGCGAGGCCGTCGGTGGCGGGGGTGAGCGCGATCACGCCGGCGATGCGCGGGTCCTGCGCCCCCACCTGGATGACGTGTCCCCCGGCGAACGACACGCCCCACAGCACGATCCGCTCGGGATCGACACCCGGCAGGGAACGCGCGTACGAGACCGCGGCCGCGTAGTCCTCGCGCTGGCGCTTCGGCGACAGCACCTGGCGTGGCTGTCCCTCGCTGGCGCCGAAGTGCCGGTAGTCGAACACCAGGACATCGGCGCCCACCGCCGCCATCTCGGCGGCGAACCCCTCCAGACCGCTGTCCCGGGTCGCGCTGAACCCGTGGGCCATGACCACGCAGGGCCGGCCGACCTCCGACGCGAGGTCATCACCCTGGCCGACGTAGTGCCAGGCGGCGCACATGTCCTCCCCGGAGGGGAAGCGGATCTCGTTGCGGGTCATGCGTGTGCTCCGTTGCTCTCGTGGGGACTCAGACACCGACCGGCTCCGCGGCACGACCGGCCAGCACCACCGGACCGTGCGCGCGCACGCGCTCCCGGCCCGCCGGCAGCTCCTTGCGGCGCATCTCGTACTCGTAGACGTGGTAGTCGATCTGCTGCGTGTGTCGCGGCCGGTCCGCGTAGTGGGCGTTGTGACGAGCGTGGTCGGCCTCGATGACGCGCGTCATCTCCTCCGGGGAGGGCGGCCGGTAGGTCCCCGCCAGGTAGCGCGCGAGCAGACGGGCCTGGGCCTCCACGAACGGGAACAGCGTCGGGATCGCCTGGGCGAACCCGACGAACACCAGGTCGTCGAACCGCGGATCGAGCATCCGCTTGTACAGCGGCAGGCGGTTCTCGGGCGCGCTGATGAACTGCTCGTCGAAGAACGGGAAGGTGATGTTGTAGCCCGTCGCGTACACGATCGCGTCGAAGTCCTCGTGGGTCCCGTCGACGAAGTGGACGGTGCTGCCGTCGAGCCGCTCGACGTTGGGCTTGGCGGACGCGTCGCCGGACCCCAGCCGCAACAGCAGCTCGCTCGAGGCCGTCGGATGCGCCTCCAGGAAGTTGTGGTCGGGCCGCGGGAGGCCGAAGTCCTCGGGGTCTCCGGAGATGAGCTTGGGCAGGGCACGTGCCACCCGGCGCTGGATGCTCATGGGCATCCACGGGATCGTGGAGACGACCTTGTCCAGCGGCCGACCGAACACGTACTTGGGGACCACCCAGGCCCCGGAGCGCGTCGACAGCGTCACCTGGTTCCCCCACGCCTTCTGCGACAGCTCGCTGACGATGTCCGCGGCGCTGTTGCCGATCCCCACCACGAGGACCCGCTTGTCCTTCAGGCTCAGCGGCTCCTCCGGAGAGATGTAGTGGTGGCTGTGGATGACCTCGCCGGTGAACTCGCCCGGGAAGTCCGGCATCCGCGGGTCCCAGTGGTGCCCGTTGGCGACCACGAGCACGTCGAACCGCCGGGTCTCGCCGTCCTGGGTGTCGATCTCCCAGCCACCGCCGTCCAGGCGCCGGGCGCGTTCGACGCGGTTCTCGAAGTGGATGCGGTCCTTGAGCGAGAACGTGGCGGCGTACCGCTCGAGGTACTCCTTGATCTCCGAGTGGTGCGGGAAGTCCGGGAACGACTCCGGCATCGGGAAGTCCTTGAACGACAGGAGGTCCTTCGAGGTGTCGATGTGCAGCGAGGCGTACGCGCTCGACTTGCCGTTGGGGTTGCGGAACGCCCAGTTCCCGCCGATGCGGTCCGACCCCTCGAAGCACTCGTACGGGACGCCGTAGTCGCCCAGGTTCTTTCCGGCGGTCAGCCCGCTGATGCCGGCACCGATGATGCAGGTCGTGGGGAGGTCAGGCATGGGTCTCTCTTCCTCGGGAACGCTGGAACGAGCCTAGCGTCACGCGGTGAGGTGTCGGGCTGGTCGCCCGTGGGTAGTCCTGGTTGAGCGCCGCGTCCGCTGCGCCCGCGACCCAGTGCGCCGAGGTCGCGGCTATCGTCCCCCCGAGGCAGCATTGGTGGTCAGCAACGGCGATACGTCCGACGAGAGCCCGGACCGGGTGCGGTTCCGGTTCGAGCTGCCCGCGGAGCCTTCCGGCGTCCCGCTCCTGCGGCACGAGCTCACCCGCTGGGCCCAGGGTCTGGGGATCGAGGACGAGGTCCTCGGCAACGTCCGCCTCGCGGTCACCGAGGCCGTCACGAACGCGGTGATCCACGCCTACGTCGGGCAGCCGGTCGACACCGTCGCGGTCGAGGCACGCCCGGGCCGTGACGAGCTCGTGGTCCGTGTCACCGACCGCGGCCGCGGCCTCGGCCCGCGCGCCGACTCGCCCGGCCTCGGCATGGGCCTGCCGTTGATCGGGCGGCTGTGCACCCACGTCGATCTGAGCCAGGGCCCGGGCGGCCTGGGCAGCGAGGTGCGGATGACGTTCGCGGCGGCCGGGCTCACCGGTCCGGCGAGCGGCGAGGGCTCCGACACGCTCGAGGACATCTTCGCCGCCCTTGCCCGCGCCGGCGCGAGCGACGCGTTCGGCGGCGACGACATCGGCGTGCTCGCCGAGCTGCTCGTGCCCCGTCTGGCCGACCTCTGCTCGGTGACCCTGCTCGACGAGACCGGGGCGGGACGGCGCGTCGGCGCGCGCGTGGCGCACCCCGACGGGAGCATCGACCCGGAGGGCTCGGCGTGGGCGCTGCGGTTCCCGCTGACCCCGAACGCCCCCTCGGCGATCGCCGCCTCCACGGGCATCACGCAGACCACCCGGATCACCGACGCGTGGCGGCGAGAGGTCTGCCCGGACGAGACCTGGGCCGACGAGCTCGCCGCCCTGGACCTGACGTGGTGGGCCGCGATCCCCCTGATGACCGGAGCGACCCCCGTCGGCGCCGTCACGATCGCCGGACGCGACAGGGACATGGACGGTGCGGTCGACGCCGTGAGCCGCGTGGCCGAGCACGCGGCCGGTCTGGTCGCGTCGGCGCGCCTCGTCGACGATCTGCGCCGGACCCGCCGCAGGCTGGAGCGGATCCTCGGCGCCCTCACCGAGGCGGTTACCGTCTCCGCCCCCGAGGGACGGCTCGTCTACGCGAACGAGGCCGCCGTCAGGCTCCTCGGCGCGGCGGACGTGGACGAGCTGCTCAACGAGACACCCGCGGCACTCGCGAAGCGGTTCCGCATCACCGACGAGCACGGCCGGCCCGTCGAGTTCGGCGCGCTCCCGTCGAGGCGCGTGCTCAGCGGGAACCCGTCGGAGCCGATGCTGACCCGCAGCGTGCACATCGCGACCGGGCGGGCGTACTGGCTGCGGACCTCGGCGACCCTGCTCGACGACGACGGTCCCCTCGCGGTGACCGTGATCCAGGACGTCACCGCCCAGACCGAGGGCGAGCACCGCAACCGCTTCCTCGCGGATCTCGGCGAGGCGCTCGGCAGCACCCTCGAGCTCGACGAGATGCTGCGTCGTCTCGCCGTCCTGACCGTCCCGACCCTCGCCGACTGGTGCGTCATCGACCTGGTCACCGAAGGTGGCCCCGTTCACCGTGTCGCCCTGCACCACTCCGACAGCGAGCTGGTCCGCCGCGGGGCGGAGCTCAACCAGCGCCACCCGCCGGACTTGACGCGGGGAGAGGGGATCGCCAAGGTCGTGCGCGAGAACGTTCCCGTGCACGCCGAGGTGATCACCGACGAGATGCTGCAAGAGGGCGCATACGACGAGGAGCACCTCGAGGCGCTCCGCGCGTTCGGGCTGCGGTCGGCGGCGCTGCTGCCGATGCTCGCCCGGGGCCGCACGCTCGGCGTCCTGACGCTCCTCACCGCCGAGTCCGGGCGCACGCTGACCGAGGCCGACGTCGCCTTCGCGGGCGATGTCGCGCGGCGCGTGGCGATGGCCGTGGACAACGCGCGTCTCTTCGCCGCCCGCGACCGGTGATCCCGTCGCCACTCGGGCAGCACCGGGGCCGTCGCGGGCTCCTGGTGACGGTCGGGGTCGGCATCGTCGTGCTCGCGCTCCTGTACGGAGCGCTTCCGCAGGTGCCCGAGCTGCGGGAGACCCTGGAGCGGTTCGGCGACGGGAGCCGGTGGTGGCTGCTCGCCGCCCTGGGCTTCGAGCTGGCGTCGTTCGGGGGCTACGTGCTCTCGTTCCACGCCACGTTCGCCGGTGCGGGGTCGCGGATCACCTGGCGGGCCGCGGGGGAGCTGACGCTGGCCGGCGTGGTCGCCTCTCGCGTCCTCGCGGCGGGCGGGGCCGGGGGCATCGCGCTCACCGCGTGGGCGCTGCGGCGGTCGGGGCTGAGCGTCCGCGAGGTCCGCGCGCGCCTCGCGGGCTTCCTCGTCCTGCTCTACGCGGTCTACATGGTCGGACTGGCGCTCGCGGCGACCGGCCTGCGGATCGGCCTGTTCCCCGGACCGGCGCCGTTCGGCGTGACCGTCATCCCGGGGGCCTTCGCGGTCGGGGTGATCCTGCTGGCCGTCGTGCTCGCGCTCGTCCCACCCGATCTCGACAGCCGGGTCGGCGCGCCCGAGCAGCAGACGCGACGCTCCCGGGCCGACCGGGCCCGCCGCGGCCTCGCGACCGTGCCGGCGACCGTGAGCGCCGGGGTCCGGGAGGCGTTCGGGCTGCTGCGGGCCCGGCATCCGGCGATCCTGGGGGGCGTCGTGCTGTGGTGGGCGGCCGACATCGCCGTCCTCTGGGCGTGCTTCCACGCCTTCGACGTGGCCCCGCCCGCGACCGCGGTGCTGGTCGTCGCGTACTTCACCGGCATGCTCGGCAACCTGATCCCGCTGCCCGGCGGCGTCGGCGGCGTCGAGGGCGGGATGGTCGGCGTGCTCCTCGCGTTCGGGGTCGCGACCGGCCCGGCGGTGCTCGCGGTGCTCGCCTACCGGCTGTACGCGTTCTGGCTGCCGATCATCCCCGGCAGCGTCGCGTACTTCCAGCTCGTGCGCCGGGTCCGGATCTGGGGCGACGGCGAGGCCGGCTCCGCCGCCGCAGGGGGGTCCGCTACAGGCTCGTGATCCTCAGCCCCACGGTCCGCTCGACGCGCCATCCGGTCGCCCCCGGGGCACGCGTCTGAAGGCTCACGCGGTACCGACCGGCGGGCAGTGCGGAGCACCTCGAGCACGGTCGCGCATGGACGCGCACGGAGCTGCGCCGCCCGGCCCGCAGGCGTCGGGGGGCGGTGAACACGGTGCGGTGCCGTCGGGTGCCGACGGCCACGAGACGCAGTCGCAGGTGACCGTCCGTCGCCGCGTGCACGCGCAGGACGGCTCGTAGCGGCCGGCCGCATCGCCCCTGGCACCGGGACGAACGGCGGATCGTGGCGTCGCGCAGGCGCGAGGACACGAGGACGCGGGCGCCGCTTGCCGGACGGGCACAGGTTCCGGTGATCGCGCAACGCACCGGCGGCTCCTCGGCCACGTCGGGACCGGCGGACGTGGCCTGCGTCAACAGCGTCGGGGCGATGAGCGCGAGCTTGACCGGATCGATCCCGAGGAAGACCTGCTCCGCGCAGACGGTGCGGTCGATCCGGTCGGGGTCCGCCGTGCCCGGATGGTCGAGCGCGTCGATGACCAGCGCGTGCATCACCGCGTCACCGGCCATGAAGATGTGGTCCTCCGCGTGTCGGCGCCCGGGGCACACGTCCTGGATCTGGATGCTGCGCCCGCCCGGCAGCTCGTTGGCGCGCGGCTGCGGCGTGACGACCTCGTCGGCCAGGGTGGCCAGCGCGCTGAACGACGGCCCCGGCGGCAGCGGGTGCTCGGTCAGGGCGGCGAGGAGCCGGGACCCGGTGGCGAACTGCCAGAACGGCGGGCTGCAGCCGTCCGCGCAGTTGTCGCGGATCTCCTGTGATCCGTTGAGGTAGACCCCGGCGATACCGACCACGTCGTCGACGAGCGGGGCGAGGTCGGGCCAGACCCGCAGCGCGAAGACCGGCAGCGTCGCGCCCTGGCTGTGACCGAGGGTCGACACGGGACGCCCACCCGACAGGCGCGACATCTCACGGATGGCGAACACGACGTACTCCACCGATCGCTGGGTGTCGACGCGGGCACGATCCGGCAACTGCACCGTGCAGACACCGTGCTTGCGGTTCCGCAGATCGTGCTGGTAGCCCCAGGACCAGTTCTCCTCGGCGGTCACGCTCGTCCCGTGCACCAGGAGGACTGGTGGACGGGGAGCCGTCGCGAGATCCGCCGAGCAGCTCAGCGCGTCGCGCAGCAGCGCCTGCGGCTCCTCGAGCGACGGGCTCGACGCCCCCGCCGTGGCCGGGATCGCGGCACCCGCCAGGACGGCGAGCAGCGGCAGCAGGACCCTGTTCCTGGAACGCATGGCGCCCACTGTGCCGCAAAGCGGCCCGAGGCGCGCCGTGACCGGACCGCGGGGAGCTCCGGGACCAGCGGGCCGGCGTGCTGCCGGTCAGCGCGCGCCGACCGACAGCACGAGGCAGCTCAGATCCGGCCGTAGCTCGAGGCGGGGGCGGACACGGCCACCGGGCTGACGTGCCCGCTGATCGTGGGCTCCGCCATCAGCCCGAACGCACGCAGCACGCCGAGCAGCTCCCGATGGCCGAAGGCCTGGCAGCCGGACGCGAAGCCCGCGCGGCGCGTCGAGCCGTGGATCAGCGCGTGGGCGGCGTACGCCTGCATGAGGCCGGTCTGCTTGTAGTTGCAGGTCCCGTTGAGGACCACGTGCACCTTGCCCGCCGGGCCGCTGGCGTAGACCGAGTCCAGCGAGATGTTGATGCGCTGGTTCTCGCGCGGCGGCATCTCGGACTGGGTCTGGGCGGCGACCTGGGCCAGGAACGCCTTCGCCTCATCAGGACTCATCTCGGCCGCCTTCGCCGCGACCTCACCCGCCCCCTCGATCACGGCCTGCATCCGCGCGCGGTCGAACAGGCCTCCCAGCGCCTTGACGTTCGCCACGCGTGGGTCGCGCTTGAACCACACGGGGTGGGACGTCCCACCCCACTCCAGCGCCAGCGCCAGCTCGTGCTGGCCGGGTACCACGACCTCGTGCGGCTCGACCGTCCACGGCTGGTAGGTGTTCTGCTCGAGGTAGTACCGGGGCGAGAGCAGGTTCTCGAAGATCGTCGCGGTCGAGGCGACCGTCGGGAACCCCTTCCACAACACGAGGATGTCGAGCGTGTCGAGGCCCGGCGTCTCGAGGGCGATGTTCGCCGCGATCTCACCGGTGGTGTACATCTGCGCGACTCCCGGCGCCAGGAGCAGACCCGCGTCGGCGAAGCGCTCGCCGTAGGTCTCGTCGCACACCATCACCCAGTCCTGCTCGCCGGTCGTGTCGGTGTAGTGGCATCCCGCCGCCAGCGCCGCCTCGACCGTCTCGGGCCCCAGCTTGGAGAACGGGCCGACCATGTTGAGCACGACCTTGGCCCCCGAGAAGAGGTCCGTCAGCGCCTCGACCGTGTGCTCGACGGCCGCGACCTCGTAGTCGGCCGTCTCGATGCCCGGGATGAGCTTCATCGCCTCCTCGAGACGACCTGCGTCACGCCCCGCGGCGACGAACGGGATGTTGTACTCGCGCAGGTACTCGCAGGTCAGACGGCCGGTGTAGCCGCTCGCGCCGTAGACGACGACGGGCTTGGTGGTGGGCAACGGGATCTCCTCGTTCACGGTCGGGACTGTTGACTCGCGGCGAGCCTACGAGCGCTCCGACACGTGTCGCGCGTCCCCGCACCACAAACACCGGGCGGGGATTTGGCGTTGGCACGGAGAGCGCGCACGATCGCGTCGCGCGCGCTCCGCGGCACCACTACAAGCGGAATCCGTGGTTCGGGCCCTTCTTCGCGCAGGTCTTGTAGACCCGCTTGCCGATGAGCTTCTTCCCGCGCGTGGTGATGATCTTGATGCGGACCTTGACGGTCTGCTTCGGCCGCGCCACCAGGTCGATGCGGACGATCGGACGCGGCCGCAGACGCAGGACCTTCTGACGCCGCCCGTTGATCGTCACCGTGATCCGGCGCACCCGTGAGCCGCGATAGCGGACCCGGATGTTGAACCTCCGCCGCCCGGTGCACTTCCGCTTCTTCTTCGCGGTCGGCGTCGGCTGGGCCTGCGTGGGCTGCGCGGCGGCGAGCACCGGGCACGCCGCCTGCGTCACCGTCAGGGACGCCAGTGCCTCCTTCGCCGGCGTCCGCAGGCGCCCGGAGAGATCCGCCTTGGCGGGAGCCGCCCCGCAGCTGACGGGCGTCGACGTCCTCACGCACAGCGACTGGGGGTCGGAGACCCACGTGACCACGAGACGGGGCGGAACGCCGTCGTCCCACGGCGCGGTGGCGTTCTTCGCGGCCGCGCTGCCGTCGACGATCAGCGACGGGTGCGCGCCGGCATCGATGCCGGAGATGTCCAGCGTGCCGCCGATCAGGTCGCCGGTCATGAGGGCCTGGCCGGTTCTCGCGTCGCGCACGGTGACCGTGAGCGAGTCGAGCTCCGCGCCTGAGCTGTCGGTGAGCACGACCGACTTCCAGCGGGCCGCGCCGACACCGCCGTCACAGCGCTGCGCGCGCAGATCGATCGCCTTGGTGCCGGACCCGCTGCGCAGGCTCGTGCACGGCGACGTGCCCGCCGGGTCCACGGTGAAGATCCGGCCCGGATCGCCGACCGCGATGACACAGGCCCCGTCGAACACGGCCCCGTAGGCCGAGGGCAGCGAGGCGCCGTCCTTGTCGTTCGTGATCTGACCGTCGACGAAGCTCCCACCGGTACACGGTCCTCCGGCGGCCCAGTCGTAGCACCCGAGCCCGGACCGACCCAGGTGCCCGACCAGCGTGCGAGTGCCCGCTTCAGCCTCCGCGGTGACCGAGTAGTAGTTGTCGGTCTGCGGGAACTGCGTGATCGGACTCGAGCTCGACGGGGCCGCGTCCGGGACGCAGAACCCGTTGGAGAACGTCGGGTCGTCACCGGCGCCGTGCAGCACGCACACGCCGATCGCGGACCCGGCGGCGTTGCGCTGGTTCACCAGGTCCCAGCGGTTGCCGAAGCTCTTGGGCGTCGCCCAGCCGTCGCACGGACCACCCGCGGCGACGTCGATGCAGGCCACCGCGGCCGGACCGTTCCCTCCACCCCCGAAGAACCCGTTGGTCCCGCGCGACACGAACACCCGCGAGCCGTGGCTCACGATGTCCATGAAGGGGCCCTCCCCCGTGAGCCCGGTGTCGAGCGATGCGGTCGGGCAGAGGTCGCCGCTCTCGGGTTCGACGCAGTACAGCTTGCCGGTGACGGCGCCGAACCAGAGCCGTCCGCCGACCAGCACGGGCGCCGACGCTCCTGGGCTTCCGTAGGTCGCGTTGGCGGGCGACAGCGCGGATGCCGGCATCCGGTCGACGATCGTCATCCCGCACGGGCTGTCGGTCGAGGCGTCCCAGCAGTACAGCGCGATCGACGCCGACTGGGTCCACGAACCGGCGGGCAGCAGGTGCGTCCAGATGCGGTCACCGCTGACGGCGCCGGGGCCGTTGATGTCGCTCGTGCCGACGTTGAGCTGCTTGCTGTAGCCGGGGCACTGCGCCCCGGTCGCCCGGTCCACGCAGGTCACCGACGTCGGGGACGCATGGTGGAAGAACGCGAAGACCTTGCTGCCCACCAGGATCGGGACATGTCCGTCACCGCCGGTCCCTTGACTGATCGGGGGCAGGGGTCGCGGGAACCGCTGGGCGAACGCGGACCCCAGCAGCGCGCCACCGGTCGCCGAGGCGCCGTTGGCTGCCGGGGTCCACCCCGGGGCCTGAGCCTGTGACCCCGGCACCTCCGAGTGGGCTCCGGCCAGGGCGAACGACAGGTCCGGGAGCGGCAGCGCCCGGAGCTCGTCGCTGGCGAGGTCGCCTGGCACCGGGGTGGCCCGCACGAACCAGGATGCGGTCGAGCCGCCCGGGAACGCGTCGCCGGCCCCGGCCGAGCCGCCGGCCGACACGTCGAAGGTCGCCCCGGCGGGCGCGACCGCGATGTGCACCGTGCCGGTCCGGGTCTGTCCGGCGCTGTCGTGCAGGACGTAGGTGAAGCCGTCCCGACCGGTGAATCCGGGCCCTGGCGTGTACTGGCACGCGCCGTCGGCCGAGCAGGTCGCGGTGCCGTGGTTGGCCGCCGTGGACGACTGGACGTCGAGCGGCGCCTTGCCGCGATCGTTGCTCAGGACGTTGAAGGCGACCGGCTCGCCGCTGCGGGTCGCGAGGTCGTCGTCGACCACCGCGATGACGTCCGTCGCCGTCGAGGCCGCGACGTCCACCGTGACCGTGGCGGTGGCCGAGGACCCACCGTCGCTGACGGTGTACGTGAACGCGTCGGGTCCGGTGTAGCCGGAGGCCGCCGTGTAGAAGCAGGCGCCGAGCGGCATGCACGTCACCGTCCCGTGGGCGGGCGACCCGGCGGACGTCACGCGGAGCGCGTCCCCGTCGGGGTCGCTGTCGTTCGCGAGGACGTCCAGGGCACCCGTCGGGATCGCGGGCAGCGTGTCGTTCGCGGGCGTCGGCGCTGCGGCGACCGCGATGCTCGGTGCGGCCAGCGCGAGCAGGCTGACGCCAAGCAGGACCAGACGGCGACCAGACATGGGGAACCTCCGTCGACTCGGGGAGCACGACCGAAGCTGGCGTGCCCCCGCTCAGCCGAGAGCGTGCTCCTAACGCCCGCCCGATGCAATATTTCAGTCGCGGTCAGGCCAGACGGCTGCGCCAGCGCAGCCCGGTACCCAGCCCGCCGAGCAGCAGGATCAGCGACCCGGCCGCGAAGCCGATCGTGATCTCCTGGCGCTCGCGTCGCGTGCCGATCCGGGAGCCGAGCGCCTCGTAGACGCTCCGCAGCTCACCGGCCTCCGCCGTCTCGTACGCGCGCCCGCCGGACCGCCGGGCGATCTCGCGCAGCGTCTCGCGGTCCGGTGGCACGGAGAGCACCTCGCCGTTGGGGCCGACAACGATGCCGGCGTCGGTGCCCAGGGCGACCGTGTAGATCGGGATGCGCAACTGCTCGGCGCGATCCGCGGCCTGCGCAGGATCGGTGCCCTCGGTCGTCTTGCCGTCGGACAGCAGGATGATCGCGGCCGGCGCCGTCGTCCCGTCCTTCGCGCGGCGCGCCTGCAGGCGGTCGAGCGCCGCGTCGAGCGCGTCGCCCGTCGCGGTACCCCCGTCCGCCTCGACCGCCGAGATCGCGCTGCGCACGCGGTCGTGATCGGTGGTGGGGTCGACCGAGGACTTGACGCCGCTCGAGTAGCTCGCGAACCCGACGAGGAGCTCGTCCGGGACGCTGTCGACGAAGGACGCGGCAGCGGCTTTCGCGGCCTCGATCCGCGACGGCGCGACGTCGTCGGCGAACATCGAGCCGGACTGATCGGTCACCAGCATCACGGACGCCTTCTCCACCGGCACGTCCACCGTGCGGCGCGGCTGGGCGAAGGCGGTGCCGAGCCCGATCGCGGCGAGGGTGAGCAGGACGACGGGCACCGTGCGGCGCCAGGTCGGCGTCGCGGCGACGCCCTGGCGGACGAGCAGGGCCGCGGCCGGGTGGCGGACGGCGTACCGCCGGCGCCGGCGTCGCTCCGAGACGTACAGCAGTGCCACGAGCGGCACGGCCAGCAGGACGAGCAGGCGGACGGGTTCGGCGAAGCTCATCGGAGCGCCTTCCCGAGCTCCCGGAGCCAGTCGCCACCCGTCGAGAGGACGACGTGGGTGGCAGGAGCCCGACGCAGCGCGGCGGCGACGCGCTCGCGGCGCTGCTGCTCGACCGCGGCGAAGCGCGCGCGCAGGCGCGGCGCGCTGGTGTCGATCTCGACCAGCTCGCCGGTCTCGGGGTCCACGAGATGCAGGTGCCCGGTGTCGGGCAGCTCCGCTTCCCGCGGGTCGGTGACCTCGACGGCGACGACCGTGTGCCGTGCGGCGAGCCGTCGCAGCAGGGGCCCCCAGTCGTCCTCCCCCCGGAAGTCCGACACGACGACGACGATGCCCCGCGACGTCGCGAGCCGCGCGACACGTGTCAGCGCGTCCGCCAGGGGCCCACCGGTGGCGCCGTCCGGCATCACGCCCTCGTTGACGAGGCGCGACAGGCCGGCGAGCGCGCCGCGGCCGCCGCGTGGTCGCAGCATGCGGGGGCTGTCCTCCCCCGCAGTGACCACGGCCACGCGGCCGCCGCGACGCACGGCGAGCCGACCGAGCGCGCCGGCGACGCCCTCGACGATGTCGCTCTTGAGCCGCGTGCGCGTGCCGAACGCCATCGACGGCGACACGTCCAGCACCAGCCACGTCGTCACGGCACGCTCGGGCACCTGCAGGCGCACATGCGGGATGCCGGTCCGGGCGCTCGCCGACGGATCGAGCTGGCGGACGTCGTCCCCCGGCTCGTACGGGCGCAGGCGCGCGAGCTCCGTCCCGGCCCCGGCGCCGGCGGAGAGGTGGTCTCCGGGCAGGACGCCGCCCGCGCGGCGCAGGAGCGCCAGGTCGATCCGCGCGAGCGCCTCGCTGGGCAGCGGACCCGGGCCCTGGCGGCCTTGAGGGACGACGAGCTTTCGGGGTGGGCCGGGCACGGGTCAGGACGCCTCTGCGAGCGGGGCGCGGCCCTCGGGAGCGACGTGCTGCAGGAGGCGATCGAGCAGCTCCTCGACGTCGACGCCGTCGGCGAGCGCGTCGTAGGTGAGGACGACGCGATGGCGCAGGACGTCCCGCGCGAGGTCGTGGACGTCCGCGTTGGTCACGTGCTCGCGTCCGCGGAGCAGCGCGACGGCCTGTGCCGCCTGCACGAGGCCGATCGACGCACGCGGGCTGGCGCCGAACTCGATGAGCGGCGCGAGCTCGGGCAACCCGAACCGCGCCGGGTCGCGGGTCGCGCTCACGAGGTGGACCGCGTAGGTGGCGACCTTGCGGTCGACCTGGACCTCGCGTGCGGCAGCCCGGAACCGCAGCAGGTCCGCCGGCTCCAGGACCTCACGTGCGTGCATCGACTCGCCGGCGAGACCGCGGGCGATCGCGACCTCGTCCTCGAGGTCCGGGTAGTCGACCTTGACCTTGAAGAGGAAGCGGTCGACCTGGGCCTCGGGCAGCTGGTAGGTGCCCTCGGACTCGATCGGGTTCTGGGTCGCGAGCACGAGGAACGGGCTGGGGACGGGAAAGCTGCGGCCACCGATCGTGACCTGCTTCTCCTGCATGACCTCCAGCAGCGCGGACTGGACCTTCGCCGGTGCGCGGTTGATCTCGTCGGCGAGCACGAGGTTGGCCATCACCGGGCCGAGCTCGGTGCGGAACTCGTGGCTGTCCGGCTGCCAGATGCGCGTGCCGACGAGGTCGGCGGGCACCAGATCCGGGGTGAACTGGATGCGGCTGTAGGTGCCGCCCAGCGAGTCGGCGAGGGTGCGCACCGTCAGGGTCTTGGCGAGGCCGGGCACGCCCTCGAGGAGGACGTGGCCGCCGGCGAGCAGGGCGATGAGCACCCGCTCGAGCATCGCGTCCTGACCGACGACGACGCGCTTGCACTCCCACAGGGCGGCCTGCAGGGACTTGCGGGCCTGCGCGGCGACGTCCTCGTCGCCCTGAGGCTCGGCCGGTACCAGCGGATCTGATTCGGGGCGATGAGGTTCCATGCACGGCATGGTGAGGATCGGGCCGTCACCTCGCCGTAACGGCGCGCCCCGCAGCGTCCCCGGCCGCTTGCTCCCGGCCGGAGGCATCCGCGCCGTCCCGCCCCGAGGGCTCTCGCGTCTGCGCAGCGTCGCCGGGGAGCGATGCCGGCAGCCGGACCTCCGCCCGCAGACCACCCTGCGGGCGTGGCGCGAGCTCGAGGCGACCGCCATGCGCGGTCGCGATCGCGGCGGCGATGGGCAGCCCGAGCCCCGCACCGCTGTGGCCCCGGGCGCGATCGCCGCGCTCGAACGGCTCGGCGAGGCGGGCGACGAGCTGCTCGTCGAGCGGCTCCCCGCCGTTCTCGACCACGAGCACGGCGTCGACCCCGTCAGCCCGGAGCTCGACGCGGGGATCGAGCCCATGACGCAGGGCGTTCTCGACGAGGTTCGCGGCGAGCCGTTCGAGCAGGACGTCGTCCCCCAGCACCGTGACCGGCTCGAGGTCCACCTCGAGACCGTGGCCGTCCAGCGATCGCAGCGCCCGCCCCACGACGTGCGCGAGGTCGACCGGTTCGCGGCGGGGCACGCCCTCGGTGCTCGCGGCGAGGACGAGCAAGGCGTCGACGAGCTGCTCCGCGCGCTCCCCCGCCTCCACGATCGCGTGCAGCGCGTCGCGCAACTCCCGCGGCGATGCGTCGGGATCGTCGAGCGCGACCTCGGCCTCGGTGCGGATGACCGTCATCGGGGTCCGGAGCTCGTGGCTGGCGTTCGCCACGAACCGCCGCTGCGCGGCGACGGCGCCCTGCACGCGGTCGAGCATTCCGTCGAACGTCTCCGCGAGGTCGTGGAGCTCGTCGCCCGCACGACCGGGCAGATCGACGCGGTCGTCGAGGTCCTCCTCGGTGATGCGTCGAGCCGTGTTCGCGATCGCGCGCACGGGTGACAGCAGACGACCCGCTCCCGCCCAGGCGACGGCCAGCGCGACGAATCCGGCGCCGAGAACCGCGACGAGGTACTGCCGCGCGAGCTCGTCGGAGACCGACGACGCGTACGCGGCGGGCAGCGTGCGATCGAGATGCCGGTCCAGCAGATCCCAGCTCACCAGCAGCACGCCCGCGGTCACGAGGACCACGAGCGCGACGCAGGCCAGCGTCATCCGCAGCCGCAACGATCCGCGCGGGCGCATCACATGCGGTAGCCGGCGCCCGGCACCGTGTGGATGACCGCAGGCTCCCCGAGCTTGCGCCGCAGCTTCATCACGATCATGCGGACCGTGTTGGTGAAGGGGTCCACGTTGGCGTCCCAGACCTGCTCGAGGAGGTCCTCGGGACTGACCACGGCGCCGTCCGCGCTCATCAGCGCCTGTAGCACCCCGAACTCCTTGGCCGACAGCTCCAGATCACGTCCGTCGCGGGTCGCGAGCCGCCGCGCGGGATCCAGCTCGACGTCGCCGCACCGCAGCACGGCCGGTCGCGCCGTGCCGGCACGCCGCGAGAGCGCATGGACCCGGGCGACGAGCTCCGCGAAGCGGAACGGCTTGGGCAGGTAGTCGTCGGCACCCATCGCGAGCCCCTCGACGAGATCATCGGTGGAACGCGCGGCGGTCAGCATGAGGATCTTCGTGTCCGGCTGCTCGGCGCTCAGGGCGCGACAGACGTCGTCGCCGTGCATCCGCGGAAGGTCGCGGTCGAGGATCACCACGTCGTACGGGTGCACGCGGGCCCGGTACAGCGCGTCGGCGCCGTCGGGCGCGACATCGACCGCGGCGCCGTGGCGCCGCAGGCCCTTGGCGACCGCCGCGGCGACACGCGGCTCGTCTTCGGCGAGGAGAAGGCGCACGGCGTCAGAGCTCCCGGGTCGGTCGGTCGGTGGTCGGGTCGGCGGGGGCCGGCTTCTTGCGGAGGGGACAGCCGGGCGCCGCCGTCGGGGTGCCGCCGTCGCGCACCGTCGGGTGCTCCTGCTGGACCGGGGTCCTCTCCGCGACACGCAACTGCGCGTCGACGGACCGCACGCCTCCGGCGGACAGGGCCAGCAGAGCGACGCCGGTGACCATCGCGCCGGTGGCGACGGCCCGGTGGACCCATGGGGTGGGGTTCATGCACGGGATTCTTCCCGCACATGTCTGCGTCACCTAACGGAATCCTGAGAACTTCCTGAGGATGCGGCCGGATGGCGCGTCGCCGTCAGACCAACCGCCCGAACCAGCGGATCGACGCCACTGCCCCGAGCAGGAGCAGGACGAACGCTCCGCCGGCGAACAGCGAGGACTGCTCGACGTCCTGGTTCTCGGTCGCCAGCTGCGAGCCCAGGCGCTGGTAGACCTGCTCGAGCTGCTCGGCGTCGTCGCTGGTGAAGGCCTTCCCGCCGGTGGTCTCGGCCACCTGCTGCAGGGTCGTGACGTCGGGCGGCACGTTGCGCACCTGACCGTCGGAGCCGGTGATCGTGCCGGTCGGCGTGCCCAGCGCCACGGTGTAGACCGGGACCTTGGCGCGCCGCGCCTTCTCGGCGACCTCCAGGACGTCCTGGCCCCGGACGCTCTTGCCGTCGGAGAGCAGCACGATCGCGGCCGGTGGCTGCTGCGCCTCGGGCGCCTGGGCGTCGGTTGCTCCGGGCGTGCGCGCGATGAGACCCAGCGCCGCGTCCAGCGCGTCCCCGGTCGCGGTGCTGCCGGCCGCCGTGACCGTGCCGAGCGCGGTGCGGACGGCGTCGTGATCGCGCGTCGGGCTCGCGAGGACGGTGGCCTGCTGGTTGAACGCGATCGCCCCGACGCGGAACCGCTCGGGCACGGTGTCGACGAACGTCTGCGCGGCCCGGCGCGCGGCGACCAGGCGCGACGGCGCGACGTCCTTCGCCTCCATCGACCCGGACCTGTCGGTGACCACCACGACGGTGGCCTGCTCGACGGGCACGGCCTTGGTCGTCTGCGGCTTGGCGAGCGCGAGGATCAACGCGGTGACCGCGAGCGCCTGCAGGACCACCGGGACGTGGCGGCGCCAGCGGGGTCGCCGCGGCATCACGGCCGCCGCGAGGGCCGGGTCGACGAAGGCCTCGGCGGACCGCTGCCGCGTCCGGCGCTCGTGACCGACGTACGCGTAGGCGAGCGCCGGCAGGAGCAGGAGACCGAGCAGCAGCAGCGGTTCACCGAAGCTCACGGCGTCGTCTCCGGTCGGGTGCCCAGGGTGACCTGGAGGGTGCGCACATCGCCGTTGCGGCGCACCCGGATCTCGATCTGGTCCCCCGGGCGGTTGCCGGAGATCGCCGCAGCGACATCGTCCGACCCCGAGATGGCCTGGTCGCCGACCCGCACGATGGTGTCACCGCGGCGCACCCCGCCCCGGTCGGCGGGCCCGCCCGAGACCACGGTCGCGACCTCGGCACCGACACCCGCCGTGAGCGGGTCCGCGGTGCTCACACCGAGGTAGGCGCGGTCGATCTTCTCGCCCGCCAGCAGCCTCGGGACGACCTGACGAACGGTGTCGGAGGGCACTGCGAAGCCGATGCCGACGTTGCCACCGCCGCCACCCGCGGTCGCGATCTGCGAGTTGACGCCGATGACGCGGCCCGCGGCGTCGAGCAGCGGACCGCCCGAGTTGCCCGGGTTGATCGGCGCGTCGGTCTGGATGACCTTGTCGATGCTGAAGCCGTTGGGCGCCTCGATGCGCCGGCCGATGCCGGAGATGATCCCCGACGTCGCGGTGCGGTCCAGCCCGAGCGGGTACCCGATCGCCAGGGCTCGGTCCCCGACCTTCACGGTGTCGGACTCGGCGAGCTGCAACGGGGTGATGCCCGCGACGTCGCCGGCGTCGAGCTTGACGACCGCCAGATCGGTGGACGGGTCGGTGCCGCGGACCTCCGCCGACACGAAGTCGCGTCCGTCGTCGAGTCGCACCTGGACGGTCTTCGCATCGCCGACGACGTGCGAGTTGGTGACCACGGTGCCGTCACGGTCGATGAGGAAGCCGGTCCCCGAGCCCACCCCGGACCCGGACCGGACCCGCACCGAGACGACGGCCCGGTTGGCCTGCGCGTAGAGACGCGCGTCCGAGCTCGGGGCGATGGTGCCCCCGGCGGCGGGCAGGGGCGGCGCGACGGTCGTCGCCGTCGCGCGCTGCGGGTCGTCGTCCCCGAGCGCCAGCACGCCCACGGCGCCGACCGTCCCGGCCAGCAGCGCCACGAGGCCGACCGCGAGCGCGGTCCGGCGACGACGGGGGTGCCTGGACGGCGGCTCGGTGGGGATCCGCTCGGTAGGGGGTTCGACCGGCGGCTCCGGGGCCCGCAGCCGCGGGGAGGGTTCCCGGGGCAGCGGCCGGGTCGGCGGATCCTCCCGTCGGCGACCGTGCCTGGCCTCCGGCCAATCGTCGGGACGGTCGGTCCACAGGCTCGGATGGCGGCGACGAGACATGATCAGCAGGGTGACGGAATCTGCGTCACCTGCGCGTAACGCCGGGCGCGCGGGGATAGGGTCCGCCCCCCATGTCCGTCCCCCACCGCTGACGTGCCGCGCCGCCCTCGCGCCGATCCCGTGATCGCCCGCGTCGGCGACCTCGTGGTCGAGCGCGATCCGGCCCGTCCCACGGGACGCCTCCTGCGGCAGGACGACATGGACGCCTCGTACGTGGATCTCGCCGATCCCCGGTACCTCGAGTTCGACTACCTGCGGTGGGCCCGTGTCCTGCTGGAGGCCGTCGGTGCCCGGCACGTCCTGCACGTCGGAGGGGCCGGATGCGCGCTCCCGCGGGCGTTGGCGGCCGCGACCCCCGACGCCCGCCACGAGGTCGTCGAGATCGATCCGCTGGTCCTCGAGGTCGCCCGCGAGCACCTGGGCCTGCGCCGCATGCCCGGTCTGCGCGTCCGGGTGGGCGACGGCAGGCAGCGGATCGCCACCCGCGGCGACGGCGCCGCCGACGCCATCGTGATCGACGCCTTCGTGGGCGCGCGGGTCCCGCGCCACCTCGTGACGGTGGAGGCGCTGAGGGACGCCGCCCGCGTGGCCCCGCTGACCCTCGTCAACATCGTGGACTCGCGGCGGCTCGACGACAGCCGCGCCATCGCCGCCGGGCTGCGGTGCGCCTACCCGCACGTCGTCGCGCTGGGGTCCTCGGCGCTGGGGGCCGGCAACGTGGTGCTGGCGGGGTCGGCAGACCTCCTGCCGCTCGATCGCCTCCGCGCACGCCTGGCCGCCGACCCCTCGCCGGCCCGGGTGCTGGGCGACGAGGACGTGGCGCGGCTGTGCTCGGGGGTGTCGCCGCTGCGCGACTGAGGCCCCGCGCAGACCGCATGCACCGGGACCCCGCGACCTCCCGTCGCACGCCGCTCACGGCGCCGGGGGATCGCCGAGCCGGGCCCGCACCTCGCTCCACAGGTCGCGGTAGGCCCGCGCCGCGCGGCCCCGTGGGGCGACCTCCTCGACGATCGTGCGCCGCACCCCCATCCGCTCGACGTCGGCGGCCGCCGGGATCGCCGTGGTCAGGATCTCCGGGTACCGGGCGCTGAGCTCCTCCATCACCTCGCGGTGCAGTCGCTTACGCGCGTCGACCATCGAGTAGAAGGCGAGGATCTGCGCCTGCTCGCCGACCACGTCCTTGAGCTGGGCGAAGGTCCGTGACGAGAGCGTCGCCGGGATCAGCGGCACGAGCAGCGCATCGGCGGCCTCGAAGACGCTCTCCGAGACCAAGGAGATGCTCGGCGGGCAGTCGAGCACGATGTAGTCGTAGTCGGGGCGCAGGGGCGCGAGGACCCTCGCGAGCCGGCTCGTCGAGTGCTTGGCGGCGTCGAGCGCCAGGTCCATGTGGCGGTAGCTGAAGTCCGCCGGAAGGAGGTCCAGACGCTCGTGATCGGTGCCCTTGATGCGGTTGGCGGCGTCGGTCTTGCCGCGCACGAGCTTCCCGCCCCCGCCCTTCACGCGCGGCTTGATGCGGAAGAGGTACGTGCTCGCACCCTGCGGATCGAGGTCCCAGAGCAGCGTCCGTGCCCCGTCCTGCGCGGCGAGGTACGCGAGATTCACCGCGGCGGACGTCTTGCCCACCCCGCCCTTGATGTTGTAGGTCGCCAGCACACGGGTCATCGGAAGGTCTCCTCGACGATGGCGCGCTGGTCCTTGGCGGCGAAGCGGCCGAAGCGCTCCGCGAACTCCGACCGCGCCTCCTCCTGCTGCGTGTGGAGCCGCTCCACCAGCAGTCCCATCGCCATGAGCGCCGTGGTGCCGTCGTCCATGCCGACGATGTCATCGGCCAGCGATCCGACGAGGTCGGCCTGGACCTCACGGTCCTGGAACCGTCCGAGCGTGTCCTGGAGCGCCTTGAGCGTCGAGACCATCGGCTTGACGACGTCCTTGGGGTACAGCGACGCGAAGAACTCGAGCAGGTAGCGCAGCTCCTTGCCCTTCTTGCGCAGGTCGTGCAGGGCGTCGGCGGGAGTCCCGTCGTGGATCTCGCGGCCCGCCTTGACCATCTGCCGGTAGACCTTGGAGATGCGGACGGAGGCGAGGTCGCCGACGGGTACGTGTCCGTCCGGTCCGCACGCGGTGCCGTCCTCGAGTGCGCGGAGCACCTCGGCCCAGCCCCGTAGGGCCTGCGTGGTGCGGGCGCTGCGCAGGGCGCGGCGCATGCGGCGCAACGCCGCGGCGCGCCGGCGCACGAGCAGGTCGTGCAGGGGAGCGAGATCCGCCCGACGCGCCTGCGGCAGCGCGGCGCGGAAGTCGTCGAACTCCAGGACGTAGACGTCGAGGTCGCGGCTCGGCCCGGTCACCGCCTGGAGCCACTTGAACTCGGCCCGCCAATGCTCGAGCTCCTCGGGCGGGAAGACACCGCGAAGCTCGCGCTGCAGCGCGCGCGTGCGGCGCACCGCGACGCGGAAGTCGTGCAGGAACTCGGGGTCGACGTCGTTCAGCGTGCCGGGCAGGTTCAGCTCGACGACATCGAGCAGGCGGCGGCAGATGCGGGCAGCGGCGCGGTCGGCGCGCACGCCGGGTCGCAGGTCGATCCCCACCCCCGGGAGCCCGCGTGCGGGCGCGCCTCCGCCGAGCACGACGGCCTCATCCCACAGCGAGCGCTCGACGGGTACGAGCTCGAGGACCTCTTGGAGCACCGCGCCGACGCGCGCCGCCGCCTTGTCGTAGCCGCGAACGGACTCGACCCGCAGGCGCGGCGACAGCGCACCGACGCCCTCGACCTCCGGCTCCTCGGCGTGCAGGCGGACCACGGTCTTCTCCTGATCGTCGAGCACGCGCAGCAGTCGGTCCCGATCGCTCACGCGTGCGACCGGGGTCAGGGCGCGGACGTCGATGACCTCCCGCAGTGCTTCGCGCAACGGCCCCTCGGGGAGATCCGCCAGCAGGAGGCGCCCGGGCAGGCGCCCGTGCGGCGCCGAGGCGACCTCGCGCCCATCGGCCTCGCTCAGGACGAGCCGCCCGTCCTCGTGGACGAGCTCCAGGCCGGCTTCCGCGATCCGGCCGTCGAAGGTCTCGAGCGCCGTCCACGTGCGGCGTGCCGCGGCCTGCACCCGGAGCCCGTAGATCCCCTTCAGCGCGTCTTCCAGCGGAGAGAGATCGAGGGGCGTCGGGAGGACGTAGCCGCTGGTCATCGACGGGCAGTCTCGCATCCGCACCGGCCCGCGCGCGCGGGCCGCGCCCGCGTGTCGCGCCGGGCCGCTCCGTGACGCTCAGCCGCGTGTGATGTGCGCGACGATCGCGTCCCGGACGTGCTGATCGGTCATCAGCGCGTAGTGGTTGCGGTCGACGACGTGCAGCCTCGCCCCGGGAACCCGGTCGAGGAAGGCGTCGCGGACGTCCGGCGGGACCAGCAGCCCCCCGTTCATCGGGACGGAGGCCCAGACGAGCAGCGTCGGCATCGTCAGGCCGGCCCAGAGCTCGGAGAAGTCCCGTGTCGCGGCTTCGAGATCCTCCAGGCAGGCCGCCCGGCTGGTCGTCGCCGACAGCCCGTCGTCGACCGGCGCCAGCTCCCAGGCGAAGTACCGCTCCCAGTACGGGCCCCACGGCTCGAAGATGCCGGAGGCCCGGATCGCGTCGTAGTACGCCGACATGTCCGGCACGACGGCGTCGAGCCGTGCGGTCGCGGCCCGGACCGCGTCGAGCGCGGCCGGGTCCATCCCTCCCGCCGCGTCGAGCAGCGACGCCGTCACCAGACGGTCCGCGGCGACCGCGGCGAGGTCGAGCCCGATCAGCGCGCCCATCGACCACCCGACGTGGTGCCAGCGCTCGACCCCGAGGTGCTCGGCGATCGCGACCACGTCCCGTGCGTGGTTCGGCAGGCCGTAGCTGCCCGGACCCGTGTCCTCGCTGTGCCCGCGACCCCGCAGATCCATGGCGATCACCTGCACCCCGGCCGCGACGAGATCGTCGCGGAGACCGTCGAAGGCGCGCACGTTCGCGGTCAGCCCGTGCACGCAGATGGCGGTCTCGGCGGCATCCCGGGGACCGCTGCGTTCGACGTGGAGCCGGCCGGACGGCAGGGTCAGGGACTGGGTCTCGGTGGTCATCCGCCCATCCTCGTCGACGCCCCGGGGACGCCGACCGTGTCCGTCGCCCAAGCGACGAGGAGGGCCCTGTGCCGCGCGTACGATTCGACTGGCGGGTGTCGGGTATGCCAAGGACTTCCCGAACGACTGGAGTCGACCCGTGCCCGCATCCCAGACCCCCGCCCGTGACGCGGTCCTCGTGAAGTACCTCAACGAGGCCTACGGCAAGGAGCAGCAGCTCGAGACCGCGCTCAAGGCCCAGATCGCCCTGGCGAAGCGCCCGCAGCTCAAGAAGGGCCTGCAGGAGCACCTGAAGGTGACCAAGGCCCAGTCGCGCGGGTTGAAGAAGCGGATCAAGGAGCTCGGTGGCGACGCTTCGGCGGGACCCGACCTGCCTGGGCCCCACGTGGTCAGCGAGGTCGCCACCGCGGCCACCTCGGCCGCCAACAAGGCGATGGCGGCGGCCAAGGGGCCGGCGCAGGCGCTACGCGGTACGAGTCCGGCGGACAACGACCTGCGCAACGTCCGCGACTGCCTGTGGAACGAGGCCGAGGAGATCGCGCACTACAACGTGATCGAGGCCGCCGCCGAGGCGCTGGGGGACAAGGACACCGCGAAGCTCGCCCGGACCTACCGCGGTGAGGAGGAGAAGATGCAGCGGCTGCTCGAGCGCCAGATCGCGCCCCTCGTCAAGGAGGTCGTCAAGACCGAGGTCCCGGCCGCCGAGCGGCGTCCCGCCGCCACCCGATCGCGGCGGGCCTCGTCGTCCGGTCGCGCCTCGTCCAACGGCGGGCGCGGGACGTCGTCCGCCAAGCGCGCGTCGCCATCCACCAAGCGCGCGTCATCCGCGAAGCGCGCGTCGTCGGCCAAGCGCGGCACCTCCGCCCGCGCGAGCGCCTGAGCGCCGCGCCCGGGCTCGGAGCGCCGCGCCCGGGCTCGGAGCGCCGCGCCCGGGCACGGAGCGCCGCGCCAGGCGCGCCGCGCCCGGCCGCGTCAGCCGTCGCCGCGCCGACGGGCGCTCAGGCGGATGAGCTCGCGGGTGTCGAACCGCGCGAACCCGTCGGCGGCCCGCGACCCGAGCCGCCGGCGGGCTAGGTCGGCCTCGCGCTGCAGCTCGGGCAGGAGCTTCGCGTCCGGCGACCGTGGGTTGCGCAGGACCGAGCCGATGGCCCGCAGCAGCCGCTCCCGCGTCACGATCGCCCGACGGGAGTCGCGGTCGGTGCCCGGACCGACGGACCGGTCCAGCGCGGCCCGGGTCAGGTTCACGAGGCTCCCGACGTCGTCGCGCTGCAGCGGCTGGGCGAGCGCGGCGCCCAGGCGCGTGTCGGCGGCCTGGGCCTCCGTGCCGACCACGGTGTCCGACGCGGCGCCGGCGGCCACGACGATCGCCGCCGCGGCGACGGCGACCAGGGAGCCGGCCGCGACGAGGCGCGGTCTGCGGGGGTGACGCCGCGGGGTCGGCTCGACCGGGGACCGGTGCTCAGCGAGCGGTTCTTCAGGCATGGGGAGCGAACGTGGGGGGTCCTGCGGGACGATGGTGGAGCCGAGCACGACACCGCACTACCCGTTCGAGCGCCGAACCGATCATCCCTGAGGGTGGGAACAACTACGGAAAGTGTCGCGAACATCCTGCGGTCGCGCGCCGCACGGCGGGGAACGATGCTGGAGCTGTGCTGATGTCCGCGCCCGGCGCCGCCCCGATCATCGAGACCGACCGCCTGACCAAGACCTACGGCGCGGCCCGCGGCATCGCGGATCTCACGCTGGACGTCATGCCCGGGGAGGCCTTCGGCTTCCTCGGCCCCAACGGCGCCGGCAAGACCACGACGATCCGCACGCTGCTGGACCTCCTGCACCCCACCTCGGGCAGCGCCCGGGTCTTCGGACTCGACAGCCGCCGGGACAGCCTCGCGATCCGGGCCCGGGTCGGGAACCTCCCGGGGGACTTCACCTACGAGGAGCGGATGACCGGCCGGGAGATGCTTCGCGAGTTCGCGACGCTCCGCGGGATGCGCGATCTCGGGCGCGCCGGGGAGCTGGCCGAGCGGTTCGAGGCGGCACTCGACCGCCCCCTGCACGAGCTGTCGCGCGGCAACCGTCAGAAGGTCGGGCTGATCCAGGCGCTGTTCCACGATCCCGAGCTCCTCATCCTCGACGAGCCCACGAGCGGCCTGGACCCGCTGATGCAGGAGGAGTTCCTGTCGGTCATCGCCGAGCACCGCGATCGCGGTGGCACGGTGTTCCTGTCCTCCCACGTGCTCGACGAGGTCGAGCGGGCCTGCGACCGGGTCGGGATCATCCGGGACGGTCGGCTGATCGCGGTCGAGGACGTCGACGAGATGCGTGCCCGCGCCTACCGGGAGGTCACGGTCAGCTTCGACGAGATCGTCCCGCGCACGGAGATCGAGCGAGTCGACGGCGTCCGGGGGCTCACGTCCGACGACACCTCCATGCGGTTCCGCGTCCACGGCGACCTGGACCCGGTCGTCAAGGAGCTCGCCCGTCATCGGGTGCGGGACATCGAGATCACGCGGCCCGCGCTCGAGGAGCTCTTCCTCGCCTACTACGAGCAGGAGCGGGTCACGTGAGCATCACCGTCAGCGACCCGCCCCGCCAGCGCCGAAGCATCGCGGTCCCCCCGGGTGACCGCAGCGCGCTGGGCGCCATGGTGCGCAGCGGACTGCACGCGCAGCGCCGGGCACCCCTCACGTGGGGCGGAGGACTCGGCGCGCTGACCGCGCTGATGACCGTGATCTGGCCCTCGATCGAGGACTCGATGGCCGAGCTGGTGGAGAGCTACCCCTCGAGCCTCAAGGAGGCGTTCGGCATCACGGAGCTCGACACGGTCGAGCTGTACATCAACGCCGAGATGCTCAGCCTGATCATCCCGTTCGCCCTGGTGATCTTCGCCGTGCGCTGCGCCACCCGCGCGACGGTCGCGGCCGAGGAGCGACGCTACCTCGACACGTTGCTGTCGCTGCCGGTGTCGCGAGGGGTCGTGGTGTGGAGCGGCTTCATCGTCGCCGGCCTCGTCACCATGACCATCCTCGGCGTCATCTGGGCGATGACCTGGGTGACGGGCACGCTCGTCGGCACGGGGATCTCGGCGACGAAGCTCGGTGTCGGGCTGCTGAACGTGTGGCCGCTGGCCATGGCCTTCGGCGGGCTGGCGATCCTCGCGGCGGGCCTCGTGAGCAGCCCGGGCACGGTGACCGCGGTCGCGTCCGGCACCGCCGTCGGCATGTACGTCATGGACCTGGTCGGCAAGCTGGCCACCGCGGCGGAGCCACTGCGGACGGTCTCCGCCTTCCGGTACTACGGGTCGGCGATCCAGGACGGCCTGGACCTCAGCCACATGGGCGGGCTCGTGATCGTCGCCGTCGCGTTGTGCGCCGCCGGGGCTCGGCTGTTCGAGCGCCGCGACGTGTCGTAGCGAGCGCTGCTCAGATCGCGTCGGGCGACTGGAGCGCCGCGGCGCGGTCGGGGACCACGGCCAGCCGCTGCTCGATGCCCATCAGCGACAGGACCCGCAGCACCGGACCGGGCGGGGCGACCAGCACGAGCCCGATCGTTCGCTCCGCGAGCTCGCCGTGGAGCCGAAGCAGCGCGGCCACACCCGTCGAATCGAGGAACCCGCAGGCCGCCAGATCGATGACGACCGTCCGCGGGCCGTCCGCGGCGACGTGCTCGCGGACGCGGGCCTCGAGGTCCGCGCTGGTGGCGAGATCGATCTCGCCGTCGACCGAGACCACTCCCGTGGCGTCAGGCAGGGTCTCGACGGTGATGGTGACGGGCGACGGGACGTTCATGAGCACTGCCGAGAGCATTGCAAAGCATCGGGTACAGCGGGGAAAACCGCGGCGCCTCCGCCAGGACCGGATCGCGGCTCGGACGGCGCCGTGTGCTAAGTTCGGCTTGCCAAACTTTTTCCTCCGAACGACACGAAATCTTGTTCCACACACTCCAACATCTCGAGAGCTCTCCCGCCGTCGAGGATTGCGTCCGAGCGATCCACGCGCTGCAGACCGATAACGGCACGGCGACCACGACGACGCTCGCCGGCCGTCTCGGCGTGACTCCCGGCTCGGCGTCGGCGATGGTCAAGCGCCTCGCCGAGCTCGGCCTCGTCGACCACGCGCCCTACCGCGGCGCCGTGCTGACCCCCACCGGCACCCGCGCGGCCCTGGAGGTCACCCGACACCACCGCCTGCTGGAGACCTTCCTCGCCCAGGAGCTCGGGATGCCGTGGGAGCAGGTGCACGCGGAGGCCGACCGTCTCGAGCACGTCCTCTCGGAGGAGCTCGAGGCGCTGATCGCCGCGAAGCTCGGTGATCCCGACCACGATCCGCACGGCGCCCCGATCCCCTCGCGGGACCTCGAGCTGCCCCTCGACACGTCGGTCAGGCTCGGCTCGCTCGCGGTGGGCGCGACGGGCACGCTGACCCGCGTGTCCGACGCCGACCCCGAGATGCTGCGGTACCTCGGCGAGCACGGCATCGGCCTCGGCGACGCCCTCGAGATCGTGGACCGCCAGCCGTTCGGCGGACCGGTCCTCGCCCGCTTCGGCGAGACGGTCCACCCGCTCGGGGACCTGCTGGCCGACGCCATGTGGGTGGAGGTCGCATGAGCCGGCATCTGCGACTGCGCCTCGCGGCGCTGGTGACGATCGCGACCGGCGTGCTCGCCACGGGCTGCGGCAGCGACGCCGCGAGCACGGACCCGGTCGAGGGCCGCAAGGTCCGCGTCACGACGACGACGAACTTCATCACCGACACGGTGCGCCAGGTGGGCGGCGACCGCGTCGAGGTCCAGGGGCTCATGGGGCCGGGCGTCGACCCCCACCTCTACAAGGCCAGCGCCGGCGACGTGCGCAAGCTGCGCGACGCCG
>NZ_JBFIGP010000011.1:0-30554 GCF_041602235.1 Paraconexibacter sp. | reverse complement strand
GGTCGTTGCGGCGCACGACGGGGACCGCGTGCGCGTCGAGGTCTGCGACGAGGGCAGCGGCCCGTCGCAGCCGTTGCGCCGGCTCATCGCAGGAAGGCGGCGCGGCCGGGGCGCGCGTGGTCGCGGGCTGTCGATCGTCGACGGGGTCGCGCGCGGTCTCGGCGGATCGCTGCTCGCCGACCCGGACGCCGACGGCTGCCGCCTGGCCATCGTGCTCCCGGCCGCCGCGGTGCCCGCTCGCCCGGCCCCATGACCCGGCGCCGCCGCGCGGCGCTGCTCGCCGGGCTGGCCCTCCTGCTCGGGAGCCTCGCCGCCTCCGACGTGGCGCGCCGCGAGGCCGCTCTGAACGCGCGGCTCGCCCCGGTCGTCGACATCGTCGTCCTGCGGACCGATCTCGCCCAGGGGGACCCGATCACGGCGCGTGGGCTGGCGCTCCGCCGTGTGCCGGCCCGCTACGCGCCCTCCGGGGCGTTCTCGCGACCGGCTGCGGTGATCGGGCTCCGCGCGGCGGTGCCGTTGGCGGCAGGGACGGACCTCGTCCCGGCGCTTCTCGACGCGGGCGGGACGTCGCGCCCGGGCACGGGCCCGCCGGTGCGCCCGGGGGAGCGGGTGGCCGAACTCGTGGCGCGGGGGTCCCCCGACCTCGTCCGTGCCGGCTCGCGGGTCGACGTGCTCGTGACGCGTGACGGGCCGTCCGGGGGCGACGGTCGCACGGAGCTCGCGCTGCAGGACGCCGAGGTGCTCGCGGCGGCCGCCGCCCCGTCCGCAGACGGTGAGCAGACGGCGGACCGCGTGGCGGTGTCGCTGAGGGTGACCCTGCGCCAGGCGATCGAGCTCGCCGCGGCCGAGCAGTACGCACGGGAGGTGCGGGTGCTGGCGCGTGCCACCGGGGACCGCGGTCGCGGCGGCTGACCCTCGTCGGGGTCGCCGCGGCCGCTCGTGCGCCGGACGGTGCGCGGCGCTACCGTCCCCGGGCCGTGCGCCGTCTCGTCACCCTCGTCAGCCTGATCGTCCTCGTCGACACGATGTTCTACGCGGTCGTCGTGCCGCTGCTGCCTACCTACACGGAGGACCTCGGGCTGAGCAAGGCCTCGGCGGGGCTGCTGGCGGCCGCCTACCCGGCGGGCACCCTGCTCGGGGCGCTCCCGTCGGGGCTGCTGGCGGCACGGCTGGGGGCCAAGCCGACGGTGCTGATCGGGCTGATGCTGCTGATCGTCTCGACGCTGACGTTCGGCTTCGCCCAGGACGTGGTCCTGCTCGACGGCGCCCGGTTCGTGCAGGGTCTCGGCGGGGCCTGCTCGTGGGCAGGAGGACTGGCGTGGCTCATGGAGGCGGCTCCACCCGACCGCCGGGGAGCCCTCATCGGCACCGCGCTGGGTGCGGCCATCGGCGGAGCCCTCCTCGGCCCCGTGGTGGGCGCGATCGCGGAGAGCACCTCCCCGCGCCTGGTCTTCCCCTCCGTGGTGGTGCTCGCGGGCGGTCTGGCTGTGGCGGCCCTGCGGACCCCGGGTACCGGGCGCCGGCCGGCGCAGCCCCTGCGCACGGTGCTCGACGCCATGCGGTCGGCGCCGGTCGCCATCGCGATGTGGCTGGTGGCGCTGCCGGCGTTCTCCATCGGGATGGTCGGCGTGCTCGGGGCGCTGCGGCTGGACGGGTTCGGGGCCAGCGGCGCCGTCGTCGGTGCGGTCTTCCTGGTCGCGGCGGCGGTCGAGGCGGTGGTGAGCCCGGTCGTGGGCCGGCTCAGCGACCGGCGTGGCCGCATGGTCCCGATCCGCGGAGGCCTGGCGGGGGCCGCTGTGGTCCTGTGTCTGGTCGTCGTGCCGACGCAGGTCCTGCCGCTCGCGGTGGTCATCGTCGCCGCGAGCGCGGCGCTCGGCGCCTTCTGGGCTCCGGCCATGGCCATGCTCGCGGACGCTGCCGACCAGGCCCGCCTGCAGCAGGGGTTCGCGTTCGCGCTGGTCAACCTTGCCTGGGCCGCCGGCCAGGTGGGCGGCAGCGGGGCCGGGGGAGCGCTGGCCAAGGTCACGAGCGACGCCGTGCCGTTGGGCCTCGCCGCGGCCCTGTGCGGCGCGACGCTGCTGATGCTCACGCGTCCGCTGGCCCGGGGGAGAACAGCGCCCGCCGAAGCCTAATGGGGGCATGGACCGCTGTGCCCGCGAGGAGGCCCTGGAGGAGCTGTCGGAAGCGCTGCGCGCGCACCTGGTGCGCGACGCCGCGGATCCGCGGCGCTCGGACGCCGTCCCGGCGATCGAGCAGGTGCGCGAGCTCGTCGAGCGCGAGGCGGGTGTCCTGGACCCGGGGACCCGCCAGGAGCTGTGCCGTCGCGTGGTCGACCGCTCCGTCGGCCTGGGGCCGCTGGAGCCGCTGCTCGCCGATCCGACGGTCGACGAGATCATGGTCAGCGGCACGGACCCGGTGTGGGTCGAGCGTCGCGGTCGCTTGGAGCCGACCACGGCGCGGTTCTCCTCGGAGGCCGAGCTGCGCCACGCGATCGAGCGCATCCTGGCGCCGGTCGGGCGGCGGGTCGACGAGGCGCAGCCGCTGTGCGACGCGCGGCTGCCCGACGGCGCCCGGGTCAACGTCGTGCTGCCGCCTCTGGCGGTCGACGGCCCGACGCTGACGATCCGCCGGTTCCGCCGCCGCGCGCTCGACGCCCAGCAGCTGGTGGCCGGCGGCTCGTGGTCGGCGCCGGTGCACGACCTGCTGCGGACCGCTGTCCAGGCACGGCTGAACGTGCTCGTCAGCGGCGGCACGGGGTCGGGCAAGACCACGACGCTGAACGCCCTCTCCGGCTTCGTCGGGCCGCAGGAGCGGATCGTGACGATCGAGGACACCGCCGAGCTGCGTCTCCAGCAACCGCACGTGGTCAGGCTCGAGGCGCGGCCGCCGAGCGTCGAGGGCACCGGCGAGGTCACGATCCGGCACCTGGTCCGCAACGCGCTGCGGATGCGCCCGGACCGCATCGTCGTCGGCGAGGTGCGCGGGCCGGAGGCGCTCGACATGCTGATGGCGATGGCGAGCGGGCACGACGGGTCGTTGTGCACGGTCCACGCCTCGTCGCCCGGCGAGGCGCTGCGGCGCGTCGAGGTCCTGGCGCTCATGGCCGACCTGGGGCTCCCGCACGTCGCCGTGCGCGAGCAGGTGGCGGCCGCGATCGACCTGGTGGTGCACCAGGAGCGCGGCCCCGACGGGGTACGTCGGGTGACCGCGGTGTGCGAGGTGCAGCGCGTGGCGGACGGAATGCAGGCCCGTGCACTGGTCACGGACCGGGACGGCCGGACGAGCCGGCAGCCCGCAGCGGACCCGAGGATCGCCGCGGTCCTGGGATGAGCGCGGCGGTGCTGCTGGCCGGTCTCGCTGGAGTGTGCGCAGTGCCGGCGGCGCACGAGGCGCTGCGGGTCGCTCCGCGGCTGCGCGAGGGCGGTCGCCTGGTGGCCGGGCTGGGTGCGCCGTGGCGGGCCGCCGGCCGCGGTGACGTGGTGTCCGACCGCGGCGAGCGGTGGCGCATCGCCGTCGTCGCCGCGCTGACCGCAGGGGCCTGCGGCTGGCTCGTGGGGGGACCGGTCCTCGGCGTGCTCGTCGCGACGGCCGGTCCGGCGTGCGCGCACCGCGTCCTCCGGCTCCGTCGCGCGCGCTGGCGCGACCGGGTGATCGAGGGCGCGCCGATGGTGGCGAGGGCGCTGGCGGACGCGCTCGCCGGCGGTCGTTCGGTGCGCGGCGCGTTCGCGGACGTCGCCGCCCGCGGAGGGGCGGGGGAGGCGGCGGACCGTGAGCTGCGCCGGGTGGCCGCGGCGCTGACGGTCGGGGCGCCGACCGAGACCGCGCTGCGGGACTGGGCGGGACGGATCGGCGCCCCGTCCTACGACGTCCTCGTCGCCGCGGTGCTGCTCCAGGCCCAGGCCGGGGGAGATCTCGCCGCGCTGCTCCGGGAGCTGGCCGGTGAGCTGGAGGAGACGCGCCGGGCGACCGCGGACGCGCGCGCGGCCACGGCGCAGGCCCGGTTCACCGCCGGCATCGTCCTCGCGCTGCCGGGGGCCGCAGTGGTGCTGACGCAGCTCATGGCGCCCGGCACACTGGCGCAGGTGCTCGGCGCCCCGCTGCCGCGCCTGATGGTCCTCGCATCGCTGCTCCTCGACGTGATCGCCCTGGCGGTGATGCGTCGCCTGGCCCGGGTGGCGGCGTGAGCAGCGCCGCTGCGGCCGCCGCGATCGGCGCGTTCTGCGCGGTCCTCGCGCTCGCCGACATCGCCCGGGTGCATGCGTCGGCTCCGCGGCCGCAGGGGGGCCCCTCCGCGCGGTCCTCAGCGGGGATCGGGCGTCGCGGCGTCCGACGGACCCGTGGCGGCTGGGTCCTGGCGCTGCTGGTCGGTCTCGGCCGGAGGGCCGGGGTGCCGGCCGCGCCCTCGGACCTGTCGCGCCGGATCGCGGCGGCCGGGCTCGACCCGCGGCTTCGCGCTGCCGACGTCATGGCGGTGAAGGGCGGTGCGGCGCTCGTGGCGCTCGTCACGGTGGCCCCGCTCGCGCTCGGGCTGCCCGGCCTGTCAGGGGTGACGCTGGCCGTCACCGTGGCGGCGGCGGCCTTCCTGGCGCCCGATGCCTGGCTGCGCCGCCGCGCGCGTACCCGTGCGCGCCGCATGGCGGTCGAGGCGGCCGACCTCCTGGACCTGCTGCGGGTGGCGGTCGCGGCCGACATGCCCGTCGCGCGGGCGCTGGACGACGTCGGTCGCCGGCATCCCGGGCTGCTGGCGGCGGAGCTGCGGCGTGCGGGCCGGGAGATCGCGGTGGGGGTCCCGTCGGAGCAGGCCCTCGCGGGCCTCGTGTCGCGGTGCGACCTGCCCGTCGTGACGGCGCTCGTCGCCGCGATGGACCGCGCGGCCCGGCACGGCAGCCCGCTCGCGCCGGTGCTCGTCGCCCTGGCCGCCGACGCGCGTGCCGACCGCGTGAGGGCCCTGGCCGATCACGCGGCGCGGGCGGCGCCGAAGATCCAGCTGGTGATCGCGCTGCTGCTGGTGCCCGGGGTCCTGCTGCTGGTCGCCGCCGCCCTGATGGCCGCGTTGACCGGCTGATGTCCGGGCCGGCGGACCTGCCGACCCGGACGCCGCCGTGCTACTTCAGGCCGAGCACGATCCGGAAGCGGTTCGTGTCGCCGTCCCGCTTGCCGCCCGCGACGACGGCCGTGAACGCGTCGAGGTACGGCTTGGCCTTCGCGAAGTCCGCGTCGGACCCGACGGCGAGAGCGAGGAAGTTCACGACGGTGGGCAGGTCGAGGTAGAACGACGGCTGGATGCCGTCGCCGAGCTTGGCGGCGGCGGCCTTGAACGCTGCGTCGTCCCCGAGCCGTCCGCCGGCCGACGCCTCGAGCGTCTGCTTGACGAGTCCGGGACCCACACCGATGACGAAGCGATCGTCCCTGAGTCCGACGAGCAGCTCGATGCCGCCACCCGACTGGAGCGGGACCCGGAAGCCGGCCTCGGCGCCGTCGGGCGCCTTTGCGGTGACCGGTGCGCCGAACTGCCGCAGCAGGCCGGGGAGCTTGGCGAGCGTCTTCTTCGTCGTCGCCGGGTCGGTGGAGCGCACGAGCAGGCCGCCGCCGATGTCGGCGACCGACTTGCCGCGCACGAAGACCGCGCCCTCACCCATCCACGAGAGGAGGTCCTTCTCGACCGACAGGCCGAGCTGGGTCTCGAGGCCCGACAGCAGGGCCTGGGGGTCCTGTCCCGCGATGGGGCCGACGGAGGCGATCTGATCGATCCCCTGCTTCAGGGCCGCCCCGACCTCGCCGAGGCCGAGGCCGAGGACGGTGCCGGCGGGCAGGCTGGCGAGGGTCTTGGCGGGGTCGCCGGTGACCGCTCCGGCCGGGCCGCCGATCTGCGCGGTCTCCACGCGGATGGCGTCGTCGGCCACCGCGATCGCCGCGCTGAGCGTGCTGGCGCCGCCCAGGAGCTTCTTGAGCGGGTCGAGCTGTGACGCGATCAGCGGCTGGGAGGCGCTGAGCGCGGCCAGGCCCTGCGCCAGATCGACGTAGACGAACCCGAGGGCCTCGTCCTCGCTGATGCCCTTGCGCGCGTCCTGCAGCCCCTTGCTGTCGTCGAGTTGCCGGTCGCCCTTCTCGGCGTCCACCGCGGACTTGAAGGCGGCCTCGGTCCCGATGACGATCGTGTCGCCCACCGGTCCGGCCACGGTGCCGTCGGACTTCTGCTTCAGGTACTTGACGCCCTCGTACTCGGCCTCGCTGGTGTTCTTGTCCTCGAGGGACTCGATCGCCTTGTCGTTGTCCTTGGACGCGATGGCGAGCGCGAAGTCGGGCTCCTGCACGTTGCGCAGGGAGGTGATGGCGACGCCGATCTTGTTCCCGAGCCACGGGTCGATGTCGTCCTTGAAGTTCTTCTTGTCCGTCTCGTCGGCGATGGCCTTGTCGAAGGCCTTGATGATCGCGCCGCCGGGGTCGTCGGTGCGCAGCACCTTGCGCGCTGCCGCCTCGACGTTGGCCTTCAGGTCCCCGTCCGGCCGGACCGTGACCTCGACGTAGACGGGGGCGTTGGCGGGAAGGACCGATGCGGGGTCGACGTCGGCGTTGCCGGATTCGCCGCCGCAGCCGGCGGCGAGCGTGGTGACCGCGACGGCCAGGCCGGCGGCTGCGCGGCGGGAGAGGAGCCTGGAGGACATACGCCGCATCCTAGGGGGTTCGTAGGTGCGACAGGTGGCGCTGCCCGTCCCGCCCCATCCGCGCTCTCCCACCATGTCCCACCTGTGGACCTCCCGGGGCCGGGATCGCGTGCTCGAGGGCCCCGCCGGGGGTGGACGCACTACCGGCGGCGTGATGCAAGACCGCCTGCACGCGAAGGTCTCCCACCGCCGAATAGCGCATGAACACTGGGGTTTCGCCGCCGTCGCCGTCGTTGCGCAGACTCCTGTGGGAGAAGTTGTGCAGTTGGTGTTGACGGGTGGGGGGAAGTGGGGTACCTTCGCGGCCAGCGAACCGGGGTGGAGGAGCTCCTCCCACTCCTCCTCCCCGGTTCGCACCTCCTTCTCAGGGCCGGCTCATGGTCTTCCGCGGAACCTTCGACTACACCCTCGACGCGAAGAACCGGCTCACCGTCCCGGCGAGGATCCGCAGCCATTTCACGGACGGCGCGGTCCTCGCCCGAGGGCTCAAGCGCAACGTCTCGCTGTGGATCCCGTCGGAGTTCGAGGACTACGTCGCGACGATGCTCCGCGACTTCCATCCGCTCAGCGACGAGTACGCCACGCTGGACTCGCACCTCAACGGCGGCGCGCACGACGTGGAGCTCGACAGCGCCGGCCGGATCGCCTTCGCGCCGCGGCTCATGCAGTACGGCGGCATCACCAAGGACGTGGTCATCGTCGGCGGCACCAACCACCTGCAGATCTGGGATCGCGGCACCTGGGACGCCCGCGACGAAGGCCTGCCCGCCGCCGTGGCCGCCATCACCGCCCGCATGAGCGGCGGCGGTCCGTCCCTGTCCGGCCTCGGCCAGTCGTGACCAGGATCCTCGACATCATGGCTCCCGACCACGTCCCCGTCCTCGCCGGAGAGCTCATCGAGCTGCTCGACCCGCGCGCGGGGGAGACGGCCGTGGACTGCACCTTCGGGGCGGGCGGGCACGCGCGACTCGTCGCAGAGCGCCTCGGTCCCGACGGGGAGCTGATCGCGATCGACCGCGACCCCGAGGCCCAGCCGCGGTTCGACGCCCTGGCGGCGGAGCTGCCGTGCCGTACCCGCTTCCTCCGCGCGAGCTTCGCCGACGGTCTCGCGCAGCTGCGCGAGGAGGGGGTCCTGGCCGACGTCCTGTACCTGGACCTCGGCATGAGCTCGATGCAGATCGACACGCGCGACCGCGGCTTCTCGTACAGCTACGACGCGCCGCTGGACATGCGCATGGACTCCACGCAGGAGCTGACCGCCGCGGCGATCGTCCAGGAGTACGACGAGCGCGGGCTCAAGCGCCTGTTCCGGGAGTACGGTGACGAGCGCTTCGCGCCGCAGATCGCCCGGGCGATCGTGCGTGCGCGCGCCACCCGCCCGATCACCACGACCACGGAGCTGGTCGACGTCATCACCGCCGCGGTCCCGGTGCCGGCGCGGTTCGCCGCCGGTCACCCCGCCAAGCGGGTCTTCCAGGCGATCAGGATCGCCGTGAACGACGAGTTCGGGCAGGTCGAGGAGGCACTGCCCGTGGCGTGGGAGATCCTGCGCGTGGGAGGCCGTTTTGCAGGGATTTCGTTCCACTCGGGCGAAGACCGCCGCGTGAAGCGGTTCCTCGCGGATCTGGCCCAGGGCTGCATCTGCCCCCCGGACTTCCCGGTGTGTGCCTGCGGGCGCACCCCGGAGGCGGAGCTCCTCGGCCGCGGCACCGTGCCGACGGCCGGCGAGATCGACGCCAACCCCCGCGCGGCCTCGGCCCGCATGCGTGCAGCCCGAAAGCTCCAGGAAGGACCCCTCGCATGACACCGCCCGCCGCTGCCGCCGCCCGGACCGCGCCCGCTCGGCGGGCCCCCGCCCGGCCTCGCCCGCGTCCCGTCCCGGCGCCCGCCCGTCGCGTCTCCGGGCCGGCACGACCGGCGACCGCGGGCGCCCGCGTGGCGGTTCCCGGCGTGCGCCGCGGGCCCGTCCCGCAGACGGCCCGCCGTCCGGTCGCCGACCTGTCGATCCTCGACCGGCTCCTGCGCGGCCGCATGTGGATCGTGCTGCTCGCGAGCGCGCTCGTCGGCCTCGTGTTCCTCCAGATCTCGCTGCTGAAGCTCAACTCCGGCATCGGTCGGGCGGTGCAGACCGCCTCGACGCTCGAGCGTCAGAACTCGGTGCTCCGCGCGGAGGTCTCGCGGCTCAGCAACGGAGGCCGCATCCAGGACGCCGCGCTCGTCGGCGGCCTCGTGATGCCCAGCCCCGGCGACCGGCGCTACCTCGAGGTCGACGGACGCGGCGACGCCGTCCGGGCCGCGAAGGGCGTCACCGCCCCGGCTCCCGTCGTGCAGCAGCCCCTCCAGGGCACCCCGCAGGCCCAGCCCGGGCCGGTCGGGTCCGCGACCGCGCCGGCCCCGCAGTCCACGGCGCCCGCCCCGCAGCCCACGGCGCCGACCCCGCAGGCCGCCGCGCCCGCGCAGTCGACCTCGCCGGCCCAGACCGCACAGGCCCCAGCGGCCGCCGCGCCCGCGCCCGCGCCCGCGCAGACGCAGACGCCGTCGCAGGCGCCGCGTCAGGAGACCACCGGGCAGACGCAGGCCTCGCCCGCGCCGTCCGCAGGCACGCCGCCCAGTCCCACCGGCGGAGCGACCGCGGCCCCGAACGCCGGGTAACGGCCGTGGGCATCGTCGATCGCCGCATCTCCCTCCTCTTCGCCGCCTTCCTCGTCCTCCTGTCGTTCGCCTTCCTCCGGGCGCTGTGGCTCGGAGCGGTCTCCGGGGACCGCCTGGCGGCCGCGGCGGCCACCCAGCAGGTGGTCACCACCGAGGTGCCGGCACGTCGCGGGACCATCGTGGACCGTCAGGGCGTCGAGCTGGCGGTCAGCGAACCGGCGGATGACGTCAGCGCGACGCCCTACCTCGTCAAGGACCCGGTCAGGACCGCCGCGCGCCTTGCGCCGATCCTCGGCGTCCCCGCGGCCGAGCTGACGACGAAGCTCGCGCGGCGCGACACCGGCTTCGTCTACCTGGCGCGCCGCGTCCGGGCCGAGCAGGCGCAGAAGATCGAGCGCCTGACCGACGAGCGGCTCATCGAGGGCATCGACCTGACCCCCGGCACCCGGCGCGTGTACCCGCGCGACTGGCTCGCGACCCAGGTGCTGGGCACGGTCGGCACCGAGGGGAAGGGACTGGCGGGCGTCGAATACCTGCGCGAGCGTCAGTTGCACGGCTCCGACGGTCAGCGGCGCACGGTGCGCGACGCCCTCGGCGAGCCCCTGCAGGTGCACGACCTCCGCAAGGCGCAGCCGGGGGCACGCCTGGAGCTGACGCTCGATGCCGCGATCCAGGACAAGGTGGAGAGCGTCCTCGCGGGCGTCGGAAAGACCTACAGCCCCAAGAGCGCGACCGCGATCGTCATGGATCCGCGCACCAACGAGATCCTCGCCATGGCGAACTGGCCGCGCGTCAACGCCAACGATCCGGGCGCCGCCCCCGCCGACGCACTGCAGAACCGCGCGGTCGGCCTGACGTACGAGCCCGGGTCGACGTTCAAGGCCTTCACCGTCGCCGGCGCCCTCGAGGACGGCAAGGTGGCGCCCGACACGTCGTTCAACCTGCCGCCGCAGATCGTCGTCGCGGACCGGACCATCGGCGAGTCGCATCCGCGCGGACCCGTCACGCTGACCACCGCAGGCATCCTGGCGCAGTCCAGCAACGTCGGCGCGATCATGATCGGGCAGCGCCTCGGGAAGGTCGGGTTCGACCGCTGGGTGCGGCGCTTCGGCTTCTCGACGCCGACCGGCGTGGACCTCCCCGGCGAGGAGCAGGGGATCGTGCCCAAGGTGGAGGACTACTCGGGCTCCTCGATGGGCAACCTTCCGATCGGTCAGGGCCTCGCCGTCACGCCGATGCAGATGCTGACCGCCTACGCGGCGATCGCCAACGGCGGGATCCTGCGGGCACCGCGGGTCGTGCGCCGGGTCGACGGCGAGCCCGCTCCACGTCCGCGCGGCCGGCGCATCCTGTCCCGGGAGACCGCAGCCCACGTCCGCGGGATGCTGGAGGGCGTGTTCGCCTCGGGTGGCACCGCGGCGGAGGTCGCCATCCGCGGCTACAAGCTCGCCGGCAAGACGGGCACCGCGAACAAGGTGGACGCGCGGACCGGCGAGTACTCGAAGGCCAACTACGTCGCGTCGTTCGTCGGGTTCGCGCCCGCCGACAAGCCGCGGCTGCTCGTGTCGGTCATGGTCGACGAGCCGAAGGGCGCGATCTACGGCGGCGCTGTCGCCGCGCCGGCGTTCGGCAAGATCACCGAGTTCGGCCTGAGCTACCTGCGCGTCCCGCCGGCCTGAGAGACTTCCGCGGGCATGACGCTGCGCGAGGTGATCGGCGACGCTGCCCGCGACGCCCCGCACGTCGAGGTGGACGCGCTCGCCTACGACAACCGGACGGTGTCCTCCGGGACCGTCTTCTTCTGCGTGCCCGGCTTCACCAGCGACGGGCACGACTTCGCCGCCGATGCGGTGCAGCGCGGCGCGTCCGCGCTCGTCGTGCAGCGGCCGCTGGGTCTCGGGGTGCCCGAGGTCGTGGTGGACGACGTCCGCGCGGCGATGGCGCCCGCCGCCGCACGGCTGCACGGTGATCCGACCGCCGCGCTGCGCATGGTCGGCGTCACGGGGACCAACGGCAAGACGACCACCGCGCATCTCGTGCGGGCGCTGCTCGAGCACGCCGGCACGCGCACGGGGCTGCTGGGCACGGTGAGCCAGATCGTCGGTGGGGAGGAGACGCCCGCCGTCCGGACCACGCCGGAGGCGATCGACCTCCAGCGCACCTTCGCGGAGATGGTGGCGCGTGGGGACGAGGCCTGCGTCATGGAGGTGAGCTCGCACGCCCTGCGCCTGCGGCGCGCCGACGCGATCCACTGGTCGGTGGCGATCTTCACGAACCTCACGCAGGACCATCTCGACTTCCACACCGGCATGGAGGATTACTTCTCCGCCAAGCGCGAGCTGTTCGTCCCGCCCGCGGGAGTCCTCGCGCACGAGCCGCGAACCGCCGTGATCAACGTCGACGACCCCTATGGCGCGCGGCTCGCGGAGCAGGTGCCGGGCGCGATCACCGTCGGCATCGCCTCGTCGACGGCGACGCTGCGGGCGACGGACGTCCGGTCGACGTTCACCGGCACGACGTTCGCGGCCGACGACCGCGTCTGGAGCCTGCCGGTCCCCGGGGAGTTCAACGTCCTCAACGCGCTCGGGGCGATCGCCGCCGTCCGAGCCCTCGGGGTCCCGGACGAGGTCATCGCCGAGGGCCTGGCCGGGTTCGGCCGCGTCCCCGGCCGCTTCGAACCCGTCGACGAGGGCCAGGACTTCGGCGTCCTGGTCGACTACGCCCACACCCCCGATGCGCTCGACAACGTGCTCCGGGCCGCCCGTCCGCTGGCCGCCGACCGGGGCGGCCGTCTGCTCTGCGTGTTCGGCTGCGGCGGGGACCGCGACCGCGCCAAGCGTCCCCTCATGGGCGGGATCGCCGCCCGCCTCGCGGACGTCGTGGTCGTCACGAGCGACAACCCCCGCTCGGAGGACCCGCACGCCATCCTCGCGGAGATCGTCTCCGGGATCGACCGCGAGGACGTCGAGGTCATCGAGGACCGCGCCGTCGCGATCGGCCGCGCGATCAGCATGGCCGGGTCCGGGGACGTCGTCGTGATCGCCGGGAAGGGCCACGAGCAGGGGCAGGAGCTCGCCGGGGGCGTCAAGATCCCCTTCGACGATGTGACAACGGCCCGGGAGGCCCTGCGCCACCATGCATGACCGCACGCCCGACTGGATCGCCGCCGCCGCGGGAGCCAGACTGCTCCGCGCGGTGGACCCGACCCGTGAGGGGAGCGCGGCCGCCGGCCCGCGCCGTGCCGTGATCGACTCGCGCGTCGTGCTGCCCGGGGACCTGTTCGTCGGTCTTCCCGGGACGCAGGTCGACGGGGGACGCTTCGCCGCCCAGACCCTGGCCGCCGGGGCGTGGGGCGCGCTCGTGCACCCCGACCACGCCGACGCCGCGCAGGAGGCGGCCGCCGGGGTGGTCCTGGCCGCCGACGACCCGCTGCTGGCGCTGCAGCAGCTCGCGACCGCCTGGCGTCGTCAGCTCGCCGCGGTGGTGATCGGGATCACCGGGTCGACCGGCAAGACGTCGACCAAGGATCTCGTCGCCGCGATGCTGCGCGCGGGCGGCCGCGACCGCCTCATCGCGACATCGCAGAACTTCAACACCGAGATCGGCCTGCCGCTCACGGTGCTCGGGGCGCCCCCGGGGACCGACACCCTCGTGCTCGAGAAGGGCATGCGCGGGCCCGGGCAGATCGCGCAGCTCACGCGCATCAGCGAGCCCGACGTCGCGATCATCACCAACGTCGGCCCGGTGCACCTCGAGCTGCTCGGATCGGTTGCCGCGGTGGCCGCCGCCAAGGCCGAGCTGCTGACCTCCCTGCGGCCCGGCGGGACCGCCGTCATCCCCGCCGACGAGCCGCTGCTGGAGCAGTACCTCCGCGACGACCTGCAGATCGTGCGGTTCGGGCCCGGAGGCGACATCGAGGACCTCCCCGGTGTGCGCCTGCTGTCCGAGGGCATCGAGCTCACCTCCGCGCACATGCGCCGCAACGCGCTCGCGGCAGCCGCCGCCGTCCGCGCCGCCGGGATCGAGCCCCGCGGGGACATCGAGGTCGCCCTCAGCGCTCGTCGCGGACAGCGCGAACGTCTGGCCGGCGGGGTCATCGTCGTGGATGACTGCTACAACGCCAACCCGATGTCGATGCGCGCCGCCCTGGACGACCTCGCCGCCACGGCGCCGGCCCGGCGCGTCGCCGTGCTCGGCGACATGCTCGAGCTCGGCCCCGACGAGAAGCGCTTCCACAGCGAGATCGGGGTCCACGCCCGCGACCGCGGCGTCGACGTCCTGGTGGTCGTGGGCGAGCGAGCCGCCTACCTGGGCGCCGGGTCGAACCTCGGGAACGTCCACGCCGTCCCCGACGCGGCGACCGCCGCCCGCCTGGTACCGACGCTGGTGCAGGACGGGGACACCGTGCTGATCAAGGCCTCGAGGGGCATCGGGCTCGAGGTCGTCGCCGAGGCGCTTCGCGCGGCCCGGCCCGGCGAGGACGTGGCCTGATGGGCGAGATCCTCATCGGCGGCACCGCGGCGCTGCTGATCTGCGTCTTCCTCAGTCCGACGTTCATCGCGGCGCTCCGGCGCCGCGAGTTCGGCCAGCACATCCGCCCCGAGGGTCCCGAGGGTCACCACGCCAAGGCGGGGACGCCGACGATGGGCGGGATCATCATCTTCGTCGCCGTCAGCATCCCGTTCCTGATCCTCAGCGACTACGACTGGCGCTCGATCGGCGTCTACCTGGCCGCCATCCTGAGCGCGCTGCTCGGGTTCGCCGACGACGCGCAGAAGATCTTCAAGCGCCGGTCCCTGGGCCTCCAGGGACGCTGGAAGCTGATCGTCACGCTCGGCATCTCGATGCTGCTGTGGTGGGTGGCCACCCAGAAGGCCGGGCTCGCGCCGACGCTGCGCCTGCGGACCATCGACGCGACGATCGATCTCGGGGTCTTCTACCCGGTGCTCATCTACGTGGTGGTGGCGGGCACGACCAACGCCGTGAACCTGACCGACGGCCTCGACGGCCTCGCCGCCGGCTGCGCGGCCACCGTGCTGCTGGCGTACATCGGCATCACGTTCATCACCGACGGGCAGAAGGACCTGGCGCTGCTGTGCGGGTGCCTGGTCGGGGCCTGCATCGGATTCCTCTGGTACAACGCCTTCCCGGCCACGATCTTCATGGGGGACACCGGATCCCTGGGCCTGGGAGGAGCCGTGGCGGGCCTGGCGGTGATGACCAAGACCGAGGAGCTGCTCGTGCTCCTGGGCGGCATCTTCGTGGTCGAGGCGCTCAGCGTGATCATCCAGGTGTTCTCCTTCCAGACGTTCCGCAAGCGGGTCTTCCTGATGGCCCCGATCCACCACCACTTCGAGATCGCGGGCTGGTCGGAGACCAAGATCATCCTGCGGTTCTGGATCATCGGCTCGGCCTGCAGCGCGATCGGGTTCACGATCTACCAGCAGTCGGTCTCCTAGGGGCCGACCGGGTGCCCCGTCCGCCGCTGCCACCGGGCCCGTACCTCGTGGTCGGGCTCGCCCGGTCCGGGTTGGCCGCCGGCCTGGCGCTGGCCAGTCGCGGGGAGCAGGTCGTCGGGGTGGACAGCGGTACGCCGCAGGTCACCGTCGACCCGGGGTTCCCGATCCATCTCGGCGAGGACGGGATGGACCTGCTCGAGGACTTCGCCCGGCCCATCGGCGCGGTCGTCAAGTCCCCGGGCGTCCCCCCGCGAGCCGCGGTGGTGGCGGCGGCGCGCGAGCGGGGGATCCCGGTGCTCGGAGAGCTCGAGCTCGGCTGGCGCCTGGTGCCGCTGGAGGTCGTGGCGGTGACCGGGACCAACGGCAAGACGACCGTGGCCCAGTGGCTGGGCCACGTGCACCGGGTCGCCGGCGCACCGGTGCACGTGGTCGGCAACGTCGGGACCGCCTACACGTCGCTGATCGACGACCACGTCCCCGGCGCGACCGTGGTGGTCGAGTGCTCCAGCTACCAACTGCACGACACCGCCGCCTTCCGCCCGGAGGTGGGGGTGCTCCTGAACGCCGGCAGCGATCACCTGGACTGGCACGGCAGCGTCGAGGCCTACCGCCGGGCCAAGCTCCACGGCATGTTCTCCCGCCAGGTGCCGGCCGACACGGCGATCGCGCCCGGCGCGTTCGCGCCGCTGCCCGGCGACGGGACGTTCGTCGACCTGGATCTGGTCGAGCTTCCGGTGGAGCCCGGGTTGCCGGGCGAGCACAACCGGCGCAACGCCAAGGCGGTCGTGGCCGCCTGCCGCGCCCGCGGCATCGGGGAGGACGCGATCGCGGAGTCCCTGCGGACCTTCCCCGGCGTCGAGCACCGGCTGCAGCCCCTCGGGGTGCGCGGCGGGGTCCGGTTCGTCAACGACTCCAAGGCGACCAACGTCGAGTCGGCCCTGACCGCGCTGGCGGCCATGGACGCCCCGGTGCACCTGATCCTCGGCGGCGACGACGCCAAGCAGGAGGACTTCGCGCCCTTGCGTGACCCGGTCCGCCGGTCGTGCGCCAGCGTGCAGCTCGTGGGGGAGGCCGCCGGCCGGCTCCGGGAGGCGCTCGGCACCGGCACCGACCGCGGGGATCTCGAGCACGCGGTCGCTGCCGCCGTCGCGGCCGCCGCACCGGGGGAGATCGTGCTGCTCGCGCCGGCGTGCGCGAGCTTCGGGCAGTACCGGGACTTCGAGGAACGCGGCCGGCACTTCGCCGCGCTCGTCGGCGCGCTGGCCGAGTAGGTCCCGTCGTCCGGGCCCCGGGCCGCGCTCAGAACCGGCCGGCGCGGACGTCGGCGAACCAGGCGTCCGCGAACGCGCGCGCCTGCGCCTCGTCGAACCGCTCGCAGGACAGCTCGCGCCGGGCGGTCCGCAGCCGCAGCGCCTCGGTCTGCTCGACGCTGGGTCCGGCGCCGATGGCCACGTCGCTCCCGGTGATCCAGGAGCGCAGCGCGGCGACGTCGGCAGCCGGCAGGTCCGCGCGGTAGCTCACGATCACCCAGCCGTCGCCGAGCACGTGCCCGAAGTCCTCCTGCGGCACGCGCTCGCCCGGCTCGAAGAACTTCCGTGCCGGGTGCCCGCCGGCGCCGCTGAGCTGCGGCCGTGCGTCCCGCTGCACGCACGAGGCGTCCTCCGCGTCGCCGACGCGATCGGCGCGCGGGGAGTCGTCGGCCAGGCTGGTCGCCGTCAGGACCCCGGCGGCGATCAGGCCGGCCGCGGCGAGCGCCCCGGAGATCGTCCGCCGGACCCGCGGCCAGTCCGGCGCCCGCGACGCGAGCAGCGTCACGAGGGCGAACATCACGAGGACCGCCGCGAGCTGGCCGAGCTCGACCCCCGCGTTGAACGCGATCGTCTTGGCGACCAACCCATCGTCGGGGATGCCCAGGTCGAGCAGGCGGGTCGCGAGCCCGAGACCGTGGATCAGGCCGAAGCCGAGGATCGCGGCGCCGGGCCAGAAGAAGTCCTTGGGCCGGCCGCGCAGCCCGAGCCGCGCGATGAACACGACGCTCAGCGCGATGCACACGTCGACGAGCGTGGCCGAGATCCGCCAGTCCGCCACGGTGGCGACGATCAGCGTGGTGCTGTGGCCGGCGACGAACAGCGAGATCAGCTTCGCCGAGCGCAGCGGCGACCCGGCGAGCAGCACGATGCCGAGGATGAACAGCAGGTGATCCCACCCGAGCAGCATGTGCTCGATCCCCAGCGGCACGAACTCGAGGGTCGACTTGTCCGTGGCGGAGCCCCCGATCCCGTGGCCGTGCGCGGTCGCCGGGGCGAGCAGCACCAGCAGGCAGGTCGCGCGCATCGCGCCGGGTCCGGTCGGCTTCACCATCACCAGGGTAGATGAGCCGTTCGGTGGGAGGACACCGCCGCGCCACGGCGAAATCAGGGCCGAATGCCTCGCGCCGCCGCCACCGCGAAGCGCACCCCCCCTGCGCATCCGCTCGAATACAACCTCCTGATGACGGCGACGCTGTGCCTCCTCGCCGCGGGCGCGGTGATGGTGTTCAGCGCCTCGTCCGCGCGCACCCTGCTGGAGGGGCAGGGGGACGGCACCTCCTACCTGGTCAAGTACGTGGGCTTCGGGGCGCTCGGGTTCCTGGGGCTGCATCTCATCGTCCGCACCCCGTTGCAGCGCATCCTCGCCTGGACCGGTCCCTTCCTGGCGTTCGCCTTCGTCTGCCTGCTCCTGGTCAAGACCCCGCTCGGGGTGAGCGTCAACGGCGCGCAGCGCTGGCTGGGCGCCGGGCCCCTGACCTTCCAGCCCTCGGAGATCACGAAGCTCGCGCTGCTCCTGTACTCCGTCAAGCTCCTGGCCCGCCGGCCTCGCGTGCCACAGCACCCGAGGGAGCTGATGCCGCTGGGCCTGGTCGTCGGAGCCGCCGTGGCCCTCATCGCCTCGCAGCCGGACCTGGGGACCGCGCTGGTGATCTCCTTCACCACCGCCGCGCTGCTGATCGCCGCCGGCATCCCGGTCCGGTGGCTGCTGATCGGCGCGGCGGTCGGTGCGGTGCTCGTCTTCCTCTACGCGATGACCGCTGAGTACCGGCGGGCCCGGCTCACGAGCTTCCTCGACCCCTGGGACACGGCGGGGACCACCGGCTTCCAGTCCGTCCAGGGCCAGATCGCCCTGGGCTCCGGCGGCCTGTTCGGACTCGGGCTGGGCCAGTCGGTCCAGAAGATCTTCTACCTGCCCGAGGCCCACACCGACTTCATCCTGGCGATCATCGGGGAGGAGCTGGGCGTCGCCGGCATCACCGTGGTCCTCTTCCTGTACGGCCTCATCGGGTACGCCGGACTGCGCGTCGCGAAGATGGCCAAGGGCCAGTACGCCAAGCTGCTGGCGGCCGGGATCACCGCCATGGTCCTCAGCCAGGCGACGCTGAACGTCTTCACCGTGCTCGGGCTCGCACCGCTCACCGGGGTGCCGCTGCCGTTCCTCTCGTACGGTACGACCAGCCTGTGGACGCTGCTGGCGTCCATGGGCCTGCTGCTGAACATCGCCGCCGGTGGCACCGCGCACATCCGCGTGGTCCGCGAGCCGAGCGGTCGCACCCGACACCAGACGAGGACGGACGGACGTGACGAAGGTCGTGATCGCCGCCGGCGGGACAGCGGGGCACGTGGTGCCGGCGCTGGCGGTCGCCGACGCACTGCGGGATGAGGGAGCCGAGGTCGTCTTCGTCGGCGGTCAGCGCGCCGAGGCCGATCTCGTCCCGGCGGCGGGATACCCGCTGCGGGAGATCCGCGTCGAAGGGCTCAGCCGCACGAACCCCCTGAAGGCGGCGCGGGCGGCGGCGCGGGCGCTGCGCGCGGTCGGCGCCGCGCGACGCATCCTGCGGGACGAGCGCGCCGATGTGGTCATGGGGGGTGGCGGGTACGTGGCCGGACCGGTCGGCGCCGCGGCCCTCGCGCGCCGCACCCCGCTCGTCCTCACCGAGGCCGACAGCCACCTCGGCCTCACCAACAGGCTCCTCGCGAGCCGCGCGCGCCGGGTCTGCCTGGCGTTCCCCCTGGCCGGGCGCGAGGGCGGGCGCTACCTCGTGACGGGCCGCCCCGTGCCACCGGCCGTCCGCGACCGGGCGGCTGCGCGGTCGCGCTTCGGGCTCTCCGACGGCGACGTCTGCCTGCTCGTCTTCGGTGGCTCGCTGGGTGCCCGGAGCCTCAACGAGGCGACGATCGCCGCCTACGGCACGGATCCGGCGCCGGGGATCGCCGGGTTCCGGGTGCTGCACGCCGCCGGGCGCCGCGACCACGAGCAGCTCGTCGCACGGCTCGGCACGCCGCCCCCGGCGCACTACGACCTGCGGCCCTACATCGAGCGCTTCGGCGAGGCCCTCCTGGCGTGCGACCTGTGCGTCGCCCGCTCGGGCGGCTCGGTGTTCGAGATCGCCGCGGCCGGCAGGCCGGCGGTGCTCGTGCCCTATCCCCACGCGGCCGCGGATCATCAGACCTCCAACGCCCGGTGGATGGTGGACGCCGGGGCCGCCGTGCTCGTCCCCGACGCGGAGCTCGACGCCGAGCGCCTGCGGACGGAGGTCGGGGCGCTGCTCGGCGACCCGGACAGGCTCGCGGCGATGGCGGCGGCGTCGGCGGCGCCGGCCCGCCCGGACGCGGCCCGGGTGATCGCCGCCGAGGTGCTGGCGGCCGCGCGTGCCGCGTAGTCTGGCGGCGATGCCGTCCGACGGACCCTGGAACGACCGCCGCCTGCACCTCGTCGGGGTGGGCGGTGCGGGCATGAGCGGCTATGCGCGCGTGAGCGTGCAGCTGGGCGCGCGGGTCAGCGGCAGCGACCGCGCCGACGGCCCGGCCCTGGCCGCCCTGCGCGAGCTGGGCGTCGAGGTCTCGGTCGGTCACGACGCGGCGAACGTGCCCGAGGGCGACGACGTCGAGGTCGTCTACTCCAGCGCCGTGCCCGCGACCAACCCGGAACGCGTGGCGGCCCGCGAGCGCGGTCTGCGAGAGGTGCCGCGCGCTGAGCTGCTCGCCGAGCTGAGCGCCCTGCGGAGGGTCATCGCGATCGCGGGCGCCCACGGCAAGACCACGACGACGTCGATGGCCGCGCACGTCCTGCTCGCGTGTGGCGCGCAGCCCGCCTACCTCATCGGCGGTGCGCTCACGACGACGGGCCTCAACGCGGACTGGCCGCGGACCTCCGGGCCGGGAGAGCGCGACCGGTGGCTCGTGGTCGAGGCCGACGAGTCGGACCGGTCGATGCTGCGCCTGGACGTCGACGTGGCGGTCGTCACCAACGTCGAGCTCGACCACCACGCCACCTACGGCTCGCTGGAGGAGGTCCGGGCCGTGTTCCGCGAGTTCCTCGAGGGCCCGCCGGACGCCGTGATCTGGGATCGCCCCGACCTGGTCGCGCTGCGACCCCCGGGGGCGGCCGTGACGCCCTTCGACGCCGTGGACGTGCGCCTGATGCCCGGTGGTTCCAGCTTCGCGTGGCGCGGGCGGGAGGTGACCCTCGCGGTCCCCGGGGAGCACAACGCGCGCAACGCGGTCGCGGCCCTGGAGGCCTGCCGCCTGACCGGCGTCCCCGACGCGGACGCGGTGGCGGCGCTCGCGGGCTTCCGGGGGGCCGGCCGGCGGTTCGAGCGGCTGGGGGAGACGGCCGCCGGCGTCCCGGTCGTCGACGACTACGCCCACCATCCGACCGAGGTGGCCGCGACGCTCGACGCCGCCCGCTCCTACGGGGCGAGGGTGGTGGCGGTGTTCCAACCGCATCTCTTCAGCCGGACCGAGCAGCTCCACCGCGAGTTCGGCGCGGCCCTGGCGAAGGCCGACGTGGCCTGCGTCCTCCCGGTGTACCCGGCGCGCGAGACGCAGGAGGACTTCCCCGGCATCACCGGACTGCTGATCGCCGAGGCGGCGTCCGATGCGCGGCCGGGGATGCCGGTGGTGTGGATGCCCTCCTTCGACGACGCCCGCCGCATGCTCGCCTCGCTCCTGCGCCCGGGGGATCTCTGCCTCGTCATGGGCGCCGGTGACGTCGACGCGCTGGGCCGGTCGCTGGTCGTGCCGCCGACCGGGTGATCCCGGGTTCCTCCCGGCCGTGGGAGGCGTCGAGGTCGGGCGACCGCGGGAGGGTTCGGGGCCGCGGCGTCGAACGAGCAGCCGTGGATGCCCGCCCGTTGTCCCTGCCGCACATCAGCCTCCGCGTTCCGGCGCTCGGGCCGCACGGACGCCGCCGGCTCGCCGTCGGCGCACTCCTGGCGGGGCTGCTCGTCGCCACCTTCCTGATCGTCCGGGAGTCCTCCCTCGTGGCTGTGCGTGACGTCAGCGTCACCGGCGTCAGCGGGCGGGACAGCGCCCGGGTCCGTGCTGCCCTCACGAGCGCGGCGCAGGACATGACCACCCTGCACGTCGACGTGGACGCGCTGCGGACCGCGGTGGCCCCGTACCCGATCGTCAAGGACCTCCGGGTGCACCGGGATCTCCCACACGGGCTGCGCATCTCCGTGATCGAGCACGTGCCCGTGGCGGGCGTGAGCGTCGACGGGCAGCGCATGGCCGTCGCCGCCGACGGAACCCTCCTGCGTGGGACCTCGGTGGCCGACCTGCCCACGCTGCCGCTGCGCACGCCTCCGGCGGGCGATCGCATCCCGGCGGGCCAGACCGCCCGCATCGTGGCGGTGCTCGGTGCGGCGCCCGTTCGCCTGCGACCGCTGGTCTCCAAGGTCTTCGTCGGCTCCCGCGGCCTGACCCTCCGGTTGTCCACGGGCACCTCGCTCTACTTCGGCACGACCGATCGGGTCGACGCGAAGTGGGCGGCCGCGGCACGGGTGCTCGCCGACCCCAGTTCGAAGGGAGCCACCTACCTCGACGTCCGGCTGCCGGAGCGTCCGGCCGCCGGCGGCCTCGAGCAGGTCGCGGTGCAGCAGCAGCAGACCGCGAGCTCCGGCGGTACCGCCCCGGGCGAGTCCGGCACGCCGGGTGCCGTGGGAGGACCGGCGGCCGGGGCCGCCAACCCATCCGCGACCCCACCGGTGACCCCCTGAACCGGTGGACGACCCAGACTCGACCCTCAACCCGAGGTTCAGGGTTCGCCGGAGCGGGAATCTCCTGCTCAGGTTGAGGGTTGATCCGCATGCAACGCCCGTTGCGGAGTAGGATTCCCGTTGACACGGCGTGAATCGCGTGCGTACCGTGCGTCGCCCAAGTCGGGGGACAGAACACCAAACTCTCAAGTGTCCCTCCAGAGTCGGACGGAATTTCTTTCATGGACAGCAGCGGCAGCTATCTCGCGGTCATCAAGGTCGTAGGCGTAGGCGGAGGCGGGACCAACGCGGTCAACCGCATGGTCGACGCAGGCCTTCGCGGCGTCGAGTTCATCGCGGCCAACACCGATGCCCAGGCGCTCCAGATGTGCGACGCCGACATCAAGCTCAACATCGGGCACGACCTGACACGTGGGCTCGGTGCGGGCGCGAACCCGGACGTCGGCTTCGGCGCCGCGGCCGAGTCGCGCGACGACATCAAGGAGGCGCTCAAGGGTGCCGACATGGTCTTCGTCACCGCGGGTGAGGGCGGCGGCACCGGCACGGGCGCGGCTCCCGTCATCGCGGAGATCGCCAAGAACGAGATCGGCGCGCTCACGGTCGGCGTCGTGACGAAGCCGTTCTCCTTCGAGGGCTCCCAGCGGATGCGGCAGGCGGAGGAGGGCGTCGCCCGCCTGCGTGAGGTCGTCGACACGCTCATCGTCATCCCCAACGAGAAGCTCCTGGGGATCGTCGAGCGCCGGACGACGATCATCGAGGCGTTCCGCGAGGCCGACAACGTGCTGCGGCAGGGCGTCCAGGGCATCACCGACCTCATCACCATCCCGGGCCTGATCAACCTCGACTTCGCGGACGTCCGCACCATCATGGCCGACGCCGGGTCGGCGCTGATGGGCATCGGGACCTCGGGCGGCGAGAGCCGCGCCGGGGACGCCGCGAAGGCCGCGATCTCCTCGCCGCTCCTGGAGGACAGCGTGGAGGGTGCGACCGGGATCCTGCTGAACATCACCGGCGGTCACGAGCTCGGCCTGTTCGAGGTCAACGAGGCAGCGGAGATCGTCCAGGGCGCCGCCGACCCGAACGCGAACATCATCTTCGGGTCGGTCATCGACGAGCGCATGGGTGACGAGGTGCGGGTCACGGTCATCGCGACCGGCTTCGATCACGGCCGCGCCCGCCCCAGGACGGCCCGCGAGGAGACCTCCAAGCGCGCCGAGCGGTCGACCAAGGACCGCTCACCCCGTGTCGAGCGCTCGTCGCTGGAGATCAGCGACGACGACATCGACATCCCGCCCTTCCTGCGGTAGGCCCGAACGGCGGGCCGGCGATCCGGCCCGGACCGTCTGGCACCCGACGCTCGACAGGGCGTCGGGTCGCTCTCCGATACCGTGCTGCGCGTGAGTCACGCCGAGACCCTGCAGCGCACGGCGCTGTACGAGACCCACGTCGCCGCGGACGCGAAGATCGTCCCGTTCGCCGGCTGGGAGATGCCCGTGCAGTACGCCGGGATCCGCGAGGAGCACCTCGCGGTCCGGTCCTCTGCCGGGGTGTTCGACGTCTCGCACATGGGGGAGATCAAGACCTCGGGACCGCAGGCGCTCGAGTTCCTGCAGCGGATCCTCTCCAACGACGTCGGGACGATGGCGATCGGCGGCGCCCAGTACTCGCTGCTGTGCCGCGAGGACGGCGGGGTCCTCGACGACCTCTTCACCTACCGGCTGGGCCCCGAGGACTACCTCACGGTCACCAACGCCGCCAACCACGCCAAGGACCTCGCCTGGTTCCAGGAGCAGGCCAAGGCCTTCCCGGACGTGCTGGTCGAGGACCAGGCCGCCGAGCACGCCATGCTGGCGGTCCAGGGGCCCGTGGCCCGCGAGATCGTGCAGACCCTGTCCAGCGGCCCGCTCCCGAAGCGGATGACCGCCGGCGCGCGCCGCATCCTGGGCCACCACGCCCTGGTGTGCGGGACGGGCTACACCGGCGAGGACGGGGTCGAGATCCTCTGCTCGCCGGAGGTCGCACCCTCGATCTGGGACGAGCTCGTGCGCCGGGGCGCCACGCCCGCCGGGCTGGCCGCACGCGACACGCTGCGCCTGGAGGTCTGCTTCCACCTGTACGGCAACGACCTGATGGAGGAGCGCGGGCCCATCGAGGCCGGTCTGGGGTGGGCCTGCAAGGAGGAGACGGGCTTCATCGGCAGCGAGGCGGTCGCGCGAACCCGGGCCGAGGGCCCCGACGAGAAGCTCGTGGCGTTCACCATGACCGGGAAGGGCATCGCCCGCCAGGGCAACCCGATCGAGGGTGGCGGGGTCGTGACCAGCGGCACGATGTCCCCGTCGCTGGAGGTCGGGATCGGCATGGCGTACGTGCCGGCCGCCCGCGCCACGCCCGGAACCCCGCTGCAGATCGACGTGCGCGGGAAGACCCGCCCGGCCGTCGTCGCGACGAAGCCCCTGTACACCCGACCCGCCGCGTAGCCTGCACGCGCACCGAACCCCGAGAGAGGAACCCACGATGGCCGACGCGAGCTACCCCGAAGACCTGCTGTACCACCCCGAGCACGACTGGGCGAAGATCGACGGGGACGTCGCGACCTTCGGCATCACCTGGTTCGCCCAGGACGCGCTCGGCGAGGTCGTCTTCTTCGACCCGCCCGAGGTCGGCAGCACCGTGACGGCCGGTGAGTCGTACACCGAGGTCGAGTCGGTCAAGGCGGTCTCCGACGTCATCGCGCCACTGAGCGGCGAGGTCATCGAGGCCAACGCCGCGCTGGGCGACACGCCCGACGCCATCAACGACGACCCCTACGGCGCCGGGTGGATGGTCAAGGTCCGGCTGTCGGACGTAGCCGAGAAGGACTCCCTGCTGGACCGCGACGCCTACGTCGCGACGCTCTCCTAAGAACGAAAGCCCTGAGGTACCCGTGAGCAGTTACATCTCCGCCACCCCCGAGGACCTCCGCGACATGCTCGCGACCATCGGGGTCGGCTCGATCGACGAGCTGTTCGCCGGCATCCCCGAGGGGGTGCGTCTGGAGGACGGCCTGGACCTGCCTGCGGGGCTGCCGGAGCAGGACGTCTACGCGCACCTGCTCGAGCTGGCACGCAAGAACACCTCGGCCGAGGACGAGGTCACGTTCCTCGGCGCCGGGATGTACGACCACTACGTGCCCGCGCTCATCGACATGCTGATGAGCCGCTCGGAGTTCCTGACCCCGTACACGCCCTACCAGCCGGAGATCAGCCAGGGCGGCCTGCAGGTGATGTTCGAGTACCAGACCGCGATGAGCGAGCTCACGGCGCTGCCGGTCAGCAACGCCTCCGTGTACGAGGCGCCCAGCGCGGTCGCGGCCGCGGGCTACCTGGCCAAGCTCGCCAACGGCAGGTCGACGTACGTGATGAGCGCCGGCCTGCACCCGCACTCCGCCCAGACGCTGCGCACGCTCGCCCACGGCTACGGGATCGAGGTCGTCGAGGTGCCGCTGAAGGACGGCGTGACCGACCCCGAGGCGTGGGCCGCGGCGATCGGCGAGGACACGAGCGCGGTGTTCTTCCAGAACCCGAACTTCCTCGGTGCCGTCGAGGACGCGAAGGCACTGGCCGACGCGGCCAAGAACTCGCCGGCCGTCGTCGTGGGGCAGTACGACCCGATCACGCTCGGCATCCTCGCCCCGCCCGGTGAGTGCGGCGTCGACGTCGCGGTCGGCGAGGGCCAGTCCCTCGGCAACCGGCTCGACTTCGGGGGCCCGTCGTTCGGGTTCTTCTGCGCCACCGACGCCTACCTGCGCCGCATGCCGGGCCGCATCGCGGGCGAGACCAAGGACGTGGACGGGCGCCGCGGGTTCGTGCTCACCCTCCAGACCCGCGAGCAGCACATCCGCCGCGAGAAGGCGACGTCGAACATCTGCACCTCGCAGGCGCTCAACGCGCTGGGCGGCGTCGTCTACCTCTCCTGGCTCGGCAAGCAGGGGATCGTGGAGCTGGGCGAGCTGCTGCTGCAGCGCACCCACTACGCGCGCCGGACGCTGGCGGCGGTCGACGGCATCTCCACGCTGCACGACCAGCCGGTCGTCCGCGAGTTCGCGCTGGACCTCGACGTCGACGGACTCGACGGGGTCGAGCGGGTGATCGCGCGGTGCAGCGCCGCCGGCTACAACCCCGGCTACGCGCTCGGACGCGACCCCGGAGGCCATCCGACCGGCCTGCTGGTCGCCCTGACCGAGCAGCGCACCCGGGCCGACATCGACCGGCTGGCCGAGCTGCTCGGCGAGGCGATCGCCGCGGAGCGAGCCACCGCCACCGCGACCTCCGAGGTGACGGCATGAGCCAGCTGCCCACCGCCCCCGGCGCCGAGTCGCCGATGCAGCGCGATCGCGCGGTCACGATCTTCGAGAAGGGCGCACCGGGCCGCCGGGCGTTCACCTGCCCGAAGCTCGACGTGCCCGAGGTCGATCCGCAGGAGCTGCTCCCCGCCGGTCTGCGTCGCATGCAGGCGCCGCGCCTGCCCGAGGTCAGCGAGCCCGAGCTCGTACGCCACTACGTGCGGATCTCGCGCCGCAACTTCGATCTCGACTCGGGCTTCTATCCCCTCGGGTCCTGCACCATGAAGCACAACCCGCGGCTGCACGAGCGTGTCGCGGGACTGGCCGGACACGCGCGGCTGCACCCGTTGCAGCACCCGTCCCGGGCCCAGGGCGCACTGGAGCTGATGTACAACCTCGAGCGCGCGCTCGGCGAGGTCGCGGGCCTGCCGCACGTCTGCCTGCAGCCCTCGGCGGGGTCGCACGGTGAGCTCGCGGGCCTGCTCGTGACGCGCGCCTACCACGAGGATCGCGGGGAGACCCGCACGAAGGTCCTCACGCCCGACACGGCGCACGGCACGAACCCCGCGACCGTGACGATGGCCGGGTACACGGTCGTGAAGGTGGGGACGAACGCCGACGGCGGCGTCGACCTCGACGACCTGCGGGCCAAGGCCGACGGCGACGTCGCCTGCCTGATGCTCACCAACCCCAACACGCTGGGCATCTTCGACCCGAACATCGAGGAGATCGCCAAGATCGTCCACGAGGTCGGCGCGACGCTCTACTACGACGGCGCCAACCTGAACGCGGTGATGGGCATCTCGCGCCCGGGCGACATGGGCTTCGACATCGTCCACTACAACCTCCACAAGTCGTTCACGCAGCCCCACGGCGGCGGCGGTCCGGGCTCCGGGCCGATCGCGGTCAGCGACCGGATCGCGCCGTACCTGCCGACCCCGGTCATCACGCGGTCCGAGGGCGACGACGGCGAGGGGCCGGTCTTCGACCTGGTGTACGACCCGTCCGACGGGCAGCCGGGCGCGAAGTCGATCGGTCGCCTGCGCGGCTTCCAGGGCAACTACGGCTGCTTCGTCCGGTCCTACGCCTACATCTGCTCCCTCGGGGCCGAGGGTCTCAAGGAGGCGTCGCAGACCGCGGTCCTCAACGCCAACTACCTGCTGGCGCGGCTCAAGGAGGCCGGCGTCGCCGAGTACCTGCCGCTGGGCTACGGAAGCACCTGCATGCACGAGTTCGTGCTGTCCGGGGCGCCGATGAAGAAGGACCTGGGGCTCAAGACCCTGGACCTCGCCAAGCGGCTGCTCGACCACGGCTTCCATCCGCCCACCGTCTACTTCCCGCTCCTGGTGGACGAGGCGCTGATGATCGAGCCGACGGAGACCGAGACGAAGGAGACGCTCGACGCGTTCGCGGACGCGATCCGAGCGATCCTCGAGGAGGCCCGCGAGGACCCCTCGATCGCGCAGAACGCGCCGTACACGACGCCGGTGCGGCGTCTGGACGAGGCGGGCGCGGCCAAGCACCCGGTCATCCGGCAGCCGCTGGACTGATGCGGATCTTCAGCGGCATCCAGCCGACGGGCCGCAAGCATCTCGGGAACTTCGTCGGGGCCATCCAGCAGTACGTCGAGGGCCAGCAGCGCGCGGTCGACCACGGGGACGTCGCGATCTACTGCATCGTCGACCTGCACGCGACGACCGTCGCCTACGAGCCACGCGAGCTGCGCGAGCGGCTCTACGACACGACGGCGATCCTGCTGGCGGCCGGCCTGGACCCCGAGCGATGCGTCCTCTTCCGGCAGAGCGACGTCCAGGAGCACGCCGAGCTGGCGTGGCTGCTGTGCTCGGTCACCTCGCACGGCGACCTGAACCGCATGCACCAGTTCAAGGACAAGAGCGCCCAGCAGCGCGAGCTGGTGTCGGCGGGGCTGTTCGTCTATCCGACCCTCATGGCGGCCGACGTGCTCGCCTACCGGGCGCACGACGTGCCCGTGGGCGACGACCAGCGCCAGCACGTCGAGCTCATGCGCGACATCGCGATCCGGTTCAACGCCCGGTTCGGGGCCGGGGCCGACGGTGAGCCGCAGGAGGTGCTCGTCGTCCCGGAGCACCGCATCCCGGCCGTGGGCGCGCGCATCATGGACCTGCAGGACCCGACGCGCAAGATGTCCACGACCGGCGGCAGCGTCGAGGGGACCGTCTACGTGCTCGACGAGCCGGCCGCCATCACGAAGAAGTTCAAGCGGGCGGTCACGGACTCCGACAACGAGATCCGGCACGACCGCGCGGCCAAGCCGGGCGTCTCGAACCTCCTCGAGCTGCTCGCGGTCTCGCGGGGGACCTCGATCGACGAGGCGCAGGCGTCGATGGCGGACGCCCGCGGCTACGGCGACCTCAAGACGGCGGTCGGTGAGGCCGTGATCGAGATGCTCGCCCCCGTGCAGGAGCGGTACGCACAGCTCCGTCACGACGAGGCGGCGCTCGAGGCGACCCTCGCGGCCGGGGCCGAGAAGGCTCGCGCCATCGCCTCCGACACGCTGGCGGACGTACGCGCCGTCATGGGCGTCGGGCCGGTCGCGGCCGGATAGGCCCCCGACGCGGGGGCCCGACGGTAGGGTCGGGCCTCGATGCCCGGTCGCCGTCTGGTCCTCGCCGGACTGCTCGCCGCCTGCGTGGGAGCGGGCGGGGGCGAGAGCGCCGTGGCCGCCACGGTCGACGTCCGCGGCGGTGTGCTGACCTTGCTCGCCGACATCGGCGAGCCGAACGACATCACGATCGTCGCGTTGGGCACCGACCTGCTGGTCGGCGACGCGGGCGCAGCCCTGCGTCCCGGGCCGGGGTGCCGCCCGTCCGGCGTCGAAGGTCGCGAGGTGGCCTGCGCGCGGGCGGAGATCGGCGCGGTCGCGATGACCCTCGCGGACGGGGACGACCGGGTCCAGGTCGGGGTGGCGCTGGCCGGCGCCATCGACGCCGGCGACGGGGACGACGAGCTCCGCGCCGGTGCGGCGACCACCTTGATCGGGGGGCCCGGAGCCGACGTGATGGTCGGGTCGCCGCAGGACGACACGTTCGTCGGCGGGAGCGGGCCCGACCTGATGGTGGGCGGCGCGGGCAACGACACCGTCCGCTACGACGACGGGCTGCACGACCGGGGCGTCGCCGTGTCGCTGGCCGCGGGGGCCGACGACGGGGCGTACGCCGAGGGGGATGACGTGCGCGACATCGAGCGGGTCGTCGGGGGTGCCGGACCGGACGGGGTCCGCGGGACCGATGCCGCCGAGTCGTTCGCCGGCGGCCCCGGCGCCGACGTCGCCGACCTCGGGGCCGGTGACGACGTGTTCGACGGCGGGCCGGGCGATGACCTCTGCCGCCTGGACGGACTCGGGCGGGACGTGTGCGACGGCGGCCCGGGCGAGCACGACGTCGTCACCTACCGCGGAGCGCTCGCGATGCGGATCAGCCTCGACGGCGTCGCCAACGACGGGGTGCCGGGTGCGCGTGGCAACGTCCTGGGAACGGAGGAGGTCGTCGGGGGCGAGGGGGACGACGTGATCGTCGGCAGCACCGGCGACGACGCGCTGCTCGGGCGCGGCGGCGACGACCTGCTCCAGGGCGGGGAGGGGGACGACGTGCTCTCCGGGGATCGTGGTGCGGACGTCCTCAGCGGCGGGGCCGGGCGCGACCGGGTGACCTACGCGTCCGTGTACGTCGCGGGACCGGTCCGGGTGGCGCTGGACGACGGGGCCGGTGACGGTGAGCCGGGGGAGGACGATCGGGTGGGCCGCGACGTCGAGATCGTGGAGGGCAGCTTGACCGGGGCCGACCGTCTGGCGGCCGGGCGGGCGCCCGTGGAGGTGCGCGGGCTGGACGGGGCGGATCTGCTGATCGGAGGTCCGGGAGCGGACCGGCTGCTCGGCGGCGACGGGCCGGACCGGATCTCCGCCCTGGACGGGCGGCGGGACACCGTCGTGTGCGGGCGCGGCGCCGACCGCGTGGTGGCCGACCCGTCCGACGTCCTCGTCGGGTGCGAGCGCGAGGGGCGGGAGCGCGTGGCGCTCGAGGTGCCTCGACGGCTGGTCGCGGGACGGCGCGCACGGTTCGTGGTCGGTTGCCCGGCGAGCTACCGCAGCCCGGGGGCGCGGCACCGGGCGCGGTGCGACGGGACGCTCACGGTGCGGGGGAGCATGTCCTCCCGGCGACGCTTCCGCGTGCCGTCCGCGGCTCGCCGGGGGGTCGAGGTCCGTCTCCCGCGGGGCGTTCGCGGGCTGCGCGTGAGCGTGCGGCTGGACGGGATCCGGCGGCCGGTGCGCTCCCGTACGGTGCGGTCGCGGGTGCGCTGACCGAGGCGCCGAATCCGATCGTTCGTACCCGAAAGACCTTCTCAGCAGGGACTTTCCCCGGGCCGTCCCGGGCGTCCGACCGGCG
>NZ_JBFIGP010000010.1:0-30932 GCF_041602235.1 Paraconexibacter sp. | reverse complement strand
TCGTCCTCGACGCTGGAGTCGTCGTCCTCCGGCTGGAAGCTCGTGGTGATGCCGTCGTAGCGGTGGATGTCGCCGAACGCGGTCCTGAGCTGGCCGAGCGTCCTCGGCTCGTCGCCGTCGCTGTCGGGCGCAAGGCTTCCCAGGTCCAGCACGGACGTCAGGGAGTCCTCGACGCTGCCGCCCGTGTCCGGGCCGGTGCCCTCCAGCAGGAGCTTGCGGTCGCCGACCGGCATGCCGCGCGGCACCCGGACGGAGATCGTCCGCGAGAAGATGCCGCCCCGGGACCGTCGCAGGGACAGTCGGACCTTGAGCCGGCTCCCGCGCCGGACCGCGCGCCGCGCCACCGTCGCCTTGCGGATGAAGGCCTGCGGGTAGGACCGACGCAGCTTCAGGTTGACGTCGACCTTCGAGATGTGGAAGTTCGCGTACTCGAAGGTGTCGAGGAGCGAGACGGCGGTGCCGACGTCCCCCACGACCGCCGAGTTGGGCCCCGGACCGCCACCCACGTAGGTGTTGCAGAACCGCATGGGCTTCTTCAGCTCGCGGACCGTCACGCGCATGCACATCGACCCCGACTGCCGGGTCGACGCGCCGCTGAGCGTCACCGCGGCAGCGTTCCCGACCGCGGTCGTGGCGGCCAGCGATAGCGCCGAGCCTCCCGCCGGGAGGCCGAGGTCCGACTCGTCGGTGACCTTCGTCACCTGGGAGCGCACCCGGCCGGTGTCGAGGTCGTGCGCCACGACCTGCAAGGGATAGGTGGGTGGTGCGGCTCCGGTCACGCCGACGACCGCGCTGTTGGCGTCGTTGCTCAGGGTGCCGATGTCGTGCCCCGGCGCCGCGAGCTTGTAGGTCGACAGCTCGGAGGACTGCACCGGGTTGTTGACCACCGTGTACACGTAGGCGTCCTGCAGCAGCAGGGACCGGCGTCCGGCGCCGTCGAGCGGATGACCGAACGCCCACACGGTGCTGCCGTCGACGTAGGCCACCGTGCCCACGGCGCCGATCGACACCGCGCCGCTGGTGTAGCCGACCGCGACCGCGGACCCCGGGACGAGGGGCGCGACGGGGAAGGCGAAGCTCGAACGCGGCGCCGTGCCGGGCGAGAGCAGCAGCACGCGCCCCGCCCTCTTGGCGGCGCGCTGCAGCGCGCCCGCCATCGGGCCGGAGGCGCCCGCGAGCGTCAACGGCGTCGCGAGGGGTCGGGCCGAGCGCAGGGTCGCCGATGAGCGCCTCGCCGACGCGGGGGGCTCGACGGGCTCCCCCAGGATCAACTGGATCGGCGTCGCGAGCGCGACCTTCCCCCCGTACTCACCGATCCCCTCGGAGATCGCGCCGATGTTGCGCATCACGCCGGCGCCGTCCGGGCAGCGGATGGGCGACCCGGAGAACCCGGGGCCGACGCCCGTGGCGTCGACCGCGGCTCCGGAAGCGCGGAACAGGATGCGCGGGGCCTCGGCGGCGCTGTCCCCCTGGATGACGTCGAGGATCTCGATGTCGAACGACGAGATCGCCGTGCCCTGGAACACCGAGGCGGCCTGGCAGCGCATCCCCTTCTGGACCTGCTCCAGCGGCATGATGGGCTCGCCCTCGGCCCGGGCGACCGCCGGAGCCGCGAGGAGCAGGAGGACGCAGGTCAGGAGGGCACGATGCACCGCGCGCACGGTACAGCCTGTCGCGGTTGACGGCTCCTGCTCGACGACGCGCCGTCCCCGGGACCGCGGCGAGGTCGCGCCCGTAGGATCAGCGCATGCCTCTCGCCGAAGGTGGTCCCGCCGCCGCTCCCCCGGCCCGCGCGCTGCGCTGGGACGGGGCTCGGCTCGAGCTGCTCGATCAGACGAGGCTGCCCGACCGGGAGATCTGGCTGACCCCGGCCGGGGCCGAGGAGGTCGCCGTCGCGATCGAGCGTCTCGCCGTGCGCGGCGCCCCGAACATCGGCATCGCCGCGGCCTACGGGCTGGCCATGGAGGTCACCGCGACCCCCGGCCTGGGCACGTTGGAGGCGGCCTGGGAGCGCCTGCGCACCTCGCGCCCCACCGCGGTCAACCTCGGCTGGGCGGTGGACCGCGTGCGGGCCGCCGCACTCGCGGCCGGCCCCGCCCGCATGGCCGCAGCCGCCCGCGAGCAGGCGCAGGCCATCCACGCCTGGGAGGACGAGGCGTCCGCGCTGCTCTGCGCGGCCGGGGCCGGGCTGCTGCGCGACCTCGTGCCGGCCCGTGAGCCGGTGCGCGTGCTGACCCACTGCAACACCGGCGCCCTCGCGACCGGCGGCACCGGCAGCGCGCTCGGCGTGATCGCGGAGCTCGCCCGCCACCGAGCCGTCGAGGTCCTCGCCTGCGAGACGCGGCCGCTGCTGCAGGGCGCACGCCTGACCGCCTGGGAGCTCGGTCGGCTCGGGATCCCGCACGCCCTCCTCGTGGACGGCGCCGCCGCCGGGCTGATCGCCCGCGGCGAGGTCGACGCGGTCATCGTCGGGTGCGACCGCGTGGCCGCCAACGGGGACACCGCGAACAAGGTCGGGACCTACGCGCACGCGCTCGCCGCCGGCGCCGCCGGGATCCCGTTCCTGGTCGCCGGGCCCACTTCGTCGATCGACCCGCACATCGCCCACGGCGACGACATCGCGATCGAGGAGCGCGACGCCCGGGAGGTCACCCACGTCGCCGGCTCCCCGACCGCTCCGCTGGGCACGCAGGCCCGCAACCCGGCCTTCGACGTCACCCCCGCGCGGCTCATCACGGCCCTCGTGACGGAGCGCGGCGTGGCACGACCCGTCGAACCCCGGACCGTCGGAGCGCTCGTGCCCGTCGCGGAGCCCGTCGCATGAGGGTCGCGCTGTCCACGAGCCCGGAGACGGTCGTGATCGAGGAACGCCCCGATCCGATCGCCGGCCCCGGTGAGGTGGTGTGCCGTGTGCTCGCCTGCGGTGTGTGCGGCTCGGACGTCAGCAGCTCATGGGTGGCGCGCAAGGTGCCGGCCGTCCTGGGACACGAGGTCACGGGCGTCGTGGAGCAGATCGGGGCGGGCGTCGACCACGTCCGGGTCGGCGATCAGGTCGTGATCCACCACCACGCCCCCTGCGGGGAGTGCCGCCGCTGCCGGCGCGGGCACGAGACGCTGTGCGAGAGCTTCCGCTCGACAGCGCTCGACCCCGGCGGCTTCGCCGACCGGGTGCGGATCCCGAGCGATCTGGTCGGCGAGCTGCTGCCGCTCGACGGGCTCGACGCCGAGCGCGGGACGTTCGTGGAGCCACTGGCGTGCGTGCTGCGAGCGTTCGGACGAGCCGGGCTCGCCGCGGGCGACAGCCTGCTCGTCGTCGGGGCCGGGACCAGCGGTCTGCTGGCGATCGCCGCGGCGCACGCGCACGCCGTCGACGTCGTCTGGGTGCGGGAGCCACGACCCGACCGGTTGCAGCGGGCGCTCGACCTCGGCGCCGCCCGGCACGCCACGGAACTGGTCGACGTGGCGCTCGTCTGCACCCCGGCGGCCTCCGCGATCGCCGACGCCGCCTCGGCGCTCGCCCCAGGCGGGTCTCTGTGCCTCTACGCGCCGCCCAGTCCGACCGAGCGGCTCGATCTCGACGCGTTCGGCCTCTACACGGGAGAGATCGAGGTGCATCACAGCTACTCGGCCGGCCCCGGTGACATGCGGGCGGCCTTCGACGCGCTGCGCGCCGGGACCATCGACCCGCTGCCGCTCGTCACGCACCGCGTCGGGCTGGAGGAGACCGCGCACGCGCTGGACCTCCAGCGACGCGGCGAGGCGATCAAGGTCCTGGTGCTGCCGACGTGAGGGCCGCGGTGCTCGTCGGTCCCGGCGCCCTGGAGGTGCGGGACGTCCCCGAACCCGAAGGAGCGGTGCTCGTCGAGGTTCACGCGGCGACCGCCTGCGGGACCGACGTCAAGATGCTGCGACACGGCCACCCCGTCCTGGGCGACTACCCGTGCCGCTTCGGGCACGAGATGGCCGGCGTACGCCTGGACAGCGGCGATCCCGTGCTGGTCGGCGACTCGGTGGCGTGTGGCGCCTGCCCCGCCTGCGAGCGGGGCCGCTCCCAGCTCTGCGAGGACATGACCTGGGTCCTGGGCGGGTTCGCCGAGCGCATCGCCGCCCCCGAGGCGGCCCTGCACACGATCCCGAGCAGCCTCGACCTGCGGGTCGCCGCGGTCGCCGAGCCGCTCGCGGCCTGCGTCCATGCGGTGTCGCGCGGGACCGACGCGCGGGACTGCGGCATCCTCGGCGGCGGGACGATGGGCCAGATGCTCGCGCAGCTGCTGCTGCAGGAGGGCCGTGACGTGACGCTCGCCGACCGGCACCCGGAGCGCCGCGCCCAGGCCGCCGCGTGCGGCGCCCACGCCGTGGAGCGGCTCGGTCGTCACGACCTCGTGTTCGAGGCGGTGGGTCGTCCCGAGGCGTGGGCCGAGGCCGTGATGGCCGCGGCCCCCGGTGGCTGCGTCGTCCTGGTCGGCGGCTGCCCCGCGGGGAGCACGGCGCCCCTGCCCACGGGCCGGCTGCACTACGACGAGCTCGACGTCCGCGGCGCGTTCCATCACGACCGCGCCGAGGTCGACCGGGCGCTGTGGCTGCTTCTCAGCGGCGAGGTCGACGTGACCGAGATGCTGGCCCCGACGATCGGTCTGGACGAGCTCGCCGAGGCCCTCGTCCGGCCTGCCGACGGGCCCGCCCGGAAGATCGTCGTCGACCCGCGCCGGTGACCTCACGAGCCGGCGGGCTGCGGCGTTGTGTGTCCATGAGCCCACTCCGCACCACCGTCCACCACTCCCCCGTCGGACCGCTGCGGCTCGTCGCCGGCCCGCAGGGCCTCCGCGAGCTCGCGTTCGTGCAGCGTCCGCACGCCGCCTCGGCCGGGCACGCCGGAAGCTCCGACGACGCAGCCTTCCACGAGGTGCGGGAGCAACTCGACCGGTACTTCTCCGGTGAGCTGCGTCGGTTCGACCTGCCGCTGGATCCCGTCGGGACGCCGTTCCAGCTCCGGGTGTGGGAGGCCCTGCATGCGCTGCCCTACGGGGCGACGATCAGCTACGGCGAGCTCGCACGACGCCTCGGGACGCCGCGCGCCGCCCGCGCCGTCGGGCTGGCGAACGGCCGCAACCCGCTGCCGATCCTCGTGCCGTGCCACCGCGTCGTCGGCGCCGACGGGCGGCTCACCGGCTACAGCGGCGGTTTGGCCCGCAAGACCTACCTCCTCGAGCTCGAGCGCCGGGCAGCAGGAGTCCCGTCGGTCGCGTGAGCACCCGGCGGCTGGCGCTCGACGTCGACGTCCGGCCGCCGTTCGACGGCGCGGCGCTGCTGAGGTGGCTCGGCGCGCGGGCGGTCCCGGGGGTCGAGGAGGTCACCGGGATCCGGTATCGGCGGGTGCTGCCCCTTCCCTCAGGGCCGGTGGTCCTCGAGGTCGACCTCGGAGCCGACCGGGCCGCCGCCGCCCTGATCGTCCCAGCGGACACGGCGTCCGATGGCCGGGGCTCCGGCGTCGGGGAGTCCGAGGCGCGGGCTCTGGTACCGGCGGCCGTCCGCGCGCTCGTCGACGGCGACGTCGACCCGTCCGCGGTCCTCGCCGCGCTCGGCGGCGACCCGCACCTCGGTCCGCTCGTGCGCGCGCGTCCGGGGCTGCGCTGCCCAGGGACCGTCGACCCGGCCGAGCTCGCGGTGCGCGCCGTCCTGGGCCAGCAGGTCTCCGTCGCCGCGGCCCGCACCGTCGCCGGGCGCCTCGCCGCCGACCTCGGCCTCCCGCTGGCGGCGCCGTCGGGCACCCTGCGGTGGGCGTTCCCGACGCCCCAGGCCCTGGCGACGCTGGCCCCGGACTCCCTGCCGATGCCGCGCTCGCGTACGCGAGCCCTGCTCGGCCTCGCGGCGGCGCTGGCCGACGACACCCTGGAGCTGAGCCCGGCCACGGATCCTGGCGCCGCGCGGGAGGCGCTGCTGTCGATCCCGGGCATCGGACCGTGGACCGCCGACTACGTGGCGATGCGCGCCCTCGCCGACCGGGACGCCTTTCCGGCCGGCGACCTCGTCCTCCGGCGGGCTGCGCGCGATCTCGGACTTCCTCACGACGAGCCCGGGCTGCGCCGGCACGCCCGTGCGTGGCGCCCGTGGCGGGCCTACGCCGCCCACCATCTCTGGGCCGGCCGGGGCTAGGCGGGGTCCTGCGAGCTTCGCCACTCCAGGTGCTCGACGATCCGGTGCGAGTCGCAGATGGCCTCCGAGTCGATCACCGCGACGGGGACGACCCGCTGACCGGTGAGGGCCTCCACCTCCCGCCGGTCCCGCCGTCGCCACGGCACGCGCACCACCTCGACCTCCTCGCCGGCCCGCCGCAGCTCGCGCGCGACGCGACCGCACGGGCACAGCCAGTCGGTCGGTGTGCGGCATCGGTACAGCGTGGCCATGGCTGCAGTGTGCCGGAAGCGGCGCTTCACCCGCGCAACGTGGAGGCGAGCTTGTGGACCTGGCGGCTCCCGAACCCCGCGAGCCGCAGGGGCAGCGGCTGTCGCGTCCCGGCGGGGCGGACCCGGAGCGGCTCCCGCTGCCGGTACCAGTCGATGGTCGCCTCCAGCGTGTCCTCGTGCGGTGCCGGCTTGTACCCGAGATCCCGCTTGGCCTTCGTCGAGCGGAACGCCCACCACTGGGCGGCACCCACGAGCTCGTCCTCGGTCACCGCGGACCGTCCCGGTGCGACCGAGAGCGCCCGTACCAGCGCGATCGCCGCGGGCAGCGGGAGCTTCAGCGCGGGAGGCTCGACGCCGGAGATGCGTCCGAGGTCGGCGAAGAGCCGGTCGAGGGTGAAGTTGCGGTTGCCGAGGATGTAGCGCTCCCCCACCTCGCCCTGCTCGTCGGCCAGCAGGTGCCCGCGGGCGACGTCGGTCACGTCGACGATGTTGATCGCGCCGTCGACGTACACGGGGATGTCCCGCCGCAGGAACCGCCGCACGATCTCCGTCGAGGAGCGGTGCACGTCGCCGCGACCGAACACGTGCCCGGGGTTCACGATCACGACCGGCAACCCCTGCGCGGCATGTCGCAGACACACGTGCTCCGCCTCACGCTTGCTGTTGAGGTACGGGAGCCCGAGACGGCCCGCGCGGAAGGCCTGCGACTCGTCGGCGGTCGAGTGACGGGGCGCCGGCCCGATCGCCCCGAGCGACGAGGTGTGGACCACCCGGCTCACGCCGGCGCGCAGCGCCTCCGACATCACGATGTCCGTGCCGTCCACGTTCGTGCGGAACAGCGCGTCGCTCCCGGCCCGCAGGTTGTTCGTCCCCGCGATGTGGAAGACCCGCTCGACGTCCTTCATCGCGCGACGCACCGCGCGGCGGTCGAGGATGTCGACGGTCGTGAGCTCGACGTCCAGCCCGTTGAGGTTGTCCATGGGCGAGGCGGGACGGACCGTGACCCGGACGTCGTCGCCCCGCTCGAGCAGCGCTCGGACGACGGCGGATCCGACGAATCCCGATCCTCCGGTGACGAGCGTCATGCCCATGCAGGCGAGTGTATGACGCTGCGCGTGCTCGGGAGAGCGGACCGACGGCGCTGGCGGTTAGGGTCCTGCTGATGCCTGTCGCCATCGTCACGGACACCACCCACTACATCCCTGCCGCGATCCTGGGTGAGCACGGGGTCCAGCAGGTCAGCCTGTACATCAACGACGCCGACCAGACGGTCCGCGAGGCCGACATCGTCGACCTCGACGACTACTACGAGCGGCTGAAGGACCTGTCCCACGCCCCGACCACCTCGCAGCCGTCCGTGGGCGACTTCCTGGCCGTCTACGAGCCGCTGGCGGCGGCGGGCAACGACATCGTGTCGATCCACCTGTCCGCGGCGATCAGCGGGACGTCCGAGACCGCGCGGCTCGCCGGCGAGGAGCTTAAGGCGTCCTACCCCGACCGGCAGGTCGCGGTCGTGGACTCGCGCAGCGCGTGCGCCGGGCTCGGTGGCGTGGCGCTCGCGGCGGCTGCCGCGGCCCGCACCGGACAGGGCGTGGAGCAGGTGGTCCGTCACGCGGAGGACGCTCGCAGCGCGCTGAAGGTGTGGTTCGCCATCGACACGCTGGAGTACCTGCGACGCGGCGGGCGGATCGGGGGAGCGCAGGCGTGGATCGGTGGCGCCCTGAAGGTCAAGCCGATCCTCACCTGCGACGGCGACATCAAGCCGGTGGAGCGCGTGCGGACCGCCGGCAAGATGTTCGACCGCATGGTCGCCTACATGAGCGAGCTCGTCCAGGACGGCGCGGACTGCTGGTTCATCCAGCACATCCAGAGCCCCGACAAGGCGGCCGAGCTCGTCGAGCGTGGACGCGAGATCTTCGACAGCGAACCGCTGTTCGTGGGCGAGATCGGGCCGGTCATCGGGGCGCACCTCGGCCCCGGCATGCTGGGTGTGGGCGGTATGCCCTCCCGGTTCCTCCCCTGAGCGATCCACCGTCCGGGCGCGCTGCGACCATCGCAGCCGCCCATGAACGACGCCGAGCCGCCCCCCCTGCCCGGAACCGCGGCGCCGCCCACGGATCCTGCGAGCACCGCTCGACTGATCGTCCGCAACGTGCTCGTGATCCTGTGCGTGCTCGCGGTGCTCTACCTCGTCTACCTGCTGCGGCGGCCACTCGGGTGGCTCGCGCTCGCGACGTTCCTCGCCGTGGCGCTCTCGGGGCCCGTGAACCTGCTGGGCCGCTACATGCGTCGCGGCTTCGCCATCGCGCTCACGTACGTCGGCGTGATGCTCGTCCCCGTCCTGCTGGCGCTCATCGTCGTCCCGCCGTTCGTCGACCAGGGCACCGAGCTGGTCCAGGACTTCCCGGCCTACGTGCAGGACATCGAGCAGTTCGTCAGCGACAACAAGACCCTGCACCAGCTCGACGAGAAGTACGACATCGTCTCCAAGCTGCAGGAGAAGGCCGACGAGCTCCCCGGTCGCATCGGCGACGCCGCCCAGCTGCTCAGCGACCTCGGCCTGGGGATCGTGAACAGCGGCTTCGCGATGCTGAACATCCTGATCCTGTCGATCTTCCTCCTCGGCAGCGGACCGACGTGGGCGGCGCGACTCGTGGCGATCCAGCCCGATCACCGACGAGAGCGTCTCGACAAGACGCTGCGCGACATGGCGAACGCCGTGGGCAACTACATCGGCGGCGCCCTGCTGCAGGCGACCATCGCCGCGATCCTGACCTACATCGTCCTGACGATCCTCGGGATCCCGTTCGCCGCGCCGCTGGCGATCATCGTCGGCGCGTTCGACCTCATCCCGCTCATCGGGGCGACGATCGGCGCGGTGATCGTCGCGCTCGTGACCCTGTTCGTCGACTTCCCGACCGCCACGATCCTCTGGGTGATCTGGTCCGTGGTCTACCAGCAGCTCGAGAACAACGTGATCCAGCCCCAGATCCAGCGGCGGGCGGTGGACATCCATCCGCTGGTGGTCATCATGGCGGTGCTCTGCGGCAGCACGCTCTTCGGCGTGCTCGGCGCGCTGCTCGCCATCCCGGTGGCCGCATCGATCCAGATCGCCGTCCTGGAGTTCCTGACCTTCCGCGATGAGTCACGGCTCCTCACCCTCCTCGGCGCGCAGCCCCTCGGCCCGCAGGGCGAGGACCGGACCGGACCGGATCACGAGCCGCCGCCGGCCGCCGCGTAGGCCTCGCGGACCACGGCGACGGAGGGCTTCGGGGACCCGTCGTAGCGGAACAGGCCCTTCTCGCTGATCGACCCGGAGAGCCGGAGATCCGGAAGGGCCCGGCGCAGGCTGCCGCCCGCGAACCCGGGCGACACCGCGTAGTCGCGCAGCGTCCAGAGCGACATCCCGGCGACCTGCGGATGCGAGGCGTACAGCGCGATCCGCTCACGGAGGAGCCTGGACTGGTACCGGAACCCGCCGGGCCGATCCGACGGATTGCGGCCGTTGGCGTTGGCGCCGAACTCCGTCACCACGAGCGCGGTGCGCGGGAAGATCGCGCGCAGGGCGTCGATCCCCTCCCGGGCGCGGGCGCTCTGGGCCTCGACCGGTGCCCCGGCGAGCTCCGTCATCCCGATGTACTCGGTGATCCCGATCGCGTCGAGATGCGCGAACGCCCGTCCGGGCTCTCGCGGCGGGTGCGCGCCCCAGATGTCCGCGGCGACCAGGATGCCGGGCGTGCGCCGCTGGAGCAGCACCGCCAGGCGGTCCAGATGCGCCGCCTGCCCCGCGGGGTGCCCCTGGCCCGCCAGCTCGTTGGACAACGACCAGGCGAGCACGGACGGGTGGGACGCCTCACGGTCGACCGTCCGCAGGATGCGCGTCCGCGCGCGGACCCTGCGCTCACGGGTCTGGGCCCAGAACTTGCCCGCCTTGTTGAAGGGTCCGACGAGCTGCCACACGAAGATCCCGGCCGCGTCGAGGTCGTCGAGCATCGCGTCGGACAGCGGCAGCTGGCTGCGGACGAGGTTCGCGCCGACCGCCTCGATCTCGTCCACGATCTCGCGGCGGTCGGCCGCGGTGAGCGCGTCTCCATGACGCTGCGCGTCCGGCGGCAGGCCCACCCCGAGCAGGCGCAGCGGCCTGCCGTTGAGGATCAGCGCCCCGCCGCGACGCCGCAGGTCCCGCAGCCCCACCCGCCTGCGGACGGAGGCCGCTCCCGTCGTGCTCGCGAGACGGAGGTCGTAGAGGGCCGGACGGCCGGGTTCCCACAGCGCGGGATCACGTACGCGGACCTCCGTCTCCACGCTGCGACGCTGCCCCGGCCGCAGGGAGAGCACGCCGGTCGACACCGGGACGCGGGTCCGGCCGCGGCGCAGGTCGCCCCGCAGTCGCAGCCGCACGGTGGGACCTTCGGCCCGCGTGTCGCGCACGGCGAGCCGGAACGTGACGCGGGCCGCGCCGGACGCGAGGCGGGTCCTGACCGTCAGGAGCGCCAGGTCGACCTCCCCCACCTCCCGTACGGTGACGGCCCAGGCGGGCCCGCCGAAGTTGAACCACGCCCGGTCCCATCCCTCGCGGGCCTGCCGGTCGGGATCCCGCCAATCCGCTCGCAGGACCAGGCGGTGCACTCCCGCCCGACCCAGGGTGACCCGGCAGGAGAACGGCTCGTACGCCCCGGTGTGACCACACGCGCGCCGTCCGTCGACCCAGACCGTCGCGCGGTGGGACACGGAGCCGAACCGCACGTCGTAGCGACCCGGTCGCGGCGTGCGCAGCGTGGCCTGCCACCACCCGACCGATCCGGCGAACGTCCGTGCCCCAGCGCGCCCGGCGACGCGGACCGCGGTCGGGGCGCCGGGCACCGCGACGCGCCGCGCCCCGGTCAGGCCCTTGGCCCACCCGGCGTCGAGCCCGCGGTCCTGCGGATCGGCTCGGTGGACCCACCCACCGAGCGTCGGCGGCGGCGGCGCGGATCGTCGCACCGCGTCGCGCGGCCCGGACGCGCCGGAGCCGAAGAGCTCCCGTCCGGCGAGCACCGCGACCACCAGCAGCGTTCCGAGCGCGATCCATCGCCTCATCGGAACACGAACGCTCCGGGCGCCCCGAGGTTCCGGGGTGACGTCAGCGACGGCGCGAGCGCCGGCGGAACAGCCCGCCGAACGCGGCGATCCCGCCGCCCAGGACGAAACCGGTGACGGCCGCCCCGATCAGGACCTCCCGCTGGTGCAAGGCCACCTGCTTGCGCCAGTTGGTGACCTCGGCGACCTCGCTGCGCAGCGAGTCGAGCGCACCGGCGAGCTCGAGACGGTTCTGCTCGATGGACGCGCGGATCTCCGCAGGAGTGCGCTGGCTCACTTCGGCACCTCGGTGGTCGTGGGGGCGCTCCCGTCGAAGGTCTCGCGGATGAGCTTGGCTTCGTCGATCGCCATCTGCGGCGTCGGGTTGGATCCGGCCTTGACGAGCTTGGCCGCGAAGTAGCCCGCGAGGCCTCCGAGCAGGAGCAGCCCGGCCGCGACGACCAGGAAACCCCAGAAGAACGCCAGGTTCCCGACCGGCAGCGCGTAGTACGCCAGCCAGGCGAGGCCGTGCAGGAGGAAGAAGAGACCCAGGAGCGCGAAGACGCCCGCGGCCGCGCCGATGACCAGGCCCTTCCCGAGCTTCGTCACCTTCTCGGTGACCTCGGCCTTCGCGAGCTCGATCTCCTCACGGACGAGGAGCTGCGCCTTGTCCGTGACCTCCTGGATCGCCTGGGCGATCTGGGCGGTGCTGGGTTGCGGGTTCTGCTGCTGGTCACTCATGCGGTCACCGTCGTCCGAGTCGCTTGAGGATGAGAGCCGCGAGGAATCCGCCCGCGAACGCCCCGCCGATGAGGACCTCCGGCTTGTCGGCAGGTGCGACAGGGACGGCGCCCGCGTCAGCCGCCGGAGGCGGCGGGGTCGGATCCGGGGGCGGCGGAGGTGGCGCGAAGGGCGATGCCTCCTCGGCTTCCGTCGCCGGCTGGTCTGTCGTGTCGTCGCTCATGGTCACTCCGGCGGTTCTTCCCCGAATGCACGGACGTAGATCATCGCGGCGACACGGTGGGCGGCGATGCTGGCTAGCGCGCCCACCCCGGCGAGGATGCCGGACCAGGCGAGGCGCTTGACGAGCTCGTTCTCCATGCGGTTGATCCTATGGCAGAGGTCCCCCGGAGCGCGGGCGCCCGCCTTCACACCGCCGTCATTTGGCGTCGAGCCCGCCGCAGATCGTCTCGACGATCAGGGTCTTGGCCTGCTCGGCCTCGACCTCGCCGAACGGCAGCAGATCGAAGATCCAGCTGGTGAGCACCTGCTCGATCGCCCCGTAGAACGCCATGGCCGCGAACTGCGACGTGATGTCCGTGCGCAGCTCCCCGGCGGCCTGGCCATGCTCGACGATCGTCGCGATCCCGTCGTAGGCCTTGCGGATCTCGGTCAGGTGCGTCTGACCGAAGGAGTTCGCCGCCCGCGTGACCTCGACGATGATGACCTTCATCAGCTCCGGGTCGTGGCGGTAGCTGTCGATGATGAACGAGGTGATCGCGTGGAGCTTGTCGCGCACCGGGAGGTCCTGGCGGTCCACGTCCTCGATCAGCGCGGTCATCAGCGACCAGCGGTCGCGGAACAGCGTGTCGAGCACCGCGTCCTTGCTGCGGAAGTAGTGGTAGACCAGGCCGTAGGCGACGCCCGCCTCGTCCGCGATGTCGCTGACGCGGCAGGTGTGGAAGCCCTGGCGTGCGAACACGCGGACAGCGGCGTCCAGGATCTGACGGCGGCGTTCGGCCGCTGCTGCTCCGTTCTTGGCGGTGGCCATCAGTCGTGCGCTCCGGTCTGGCTCGGCCAGGCGTAGGCCTCGGGCCGGCGGTTGGCGAGGGCGGGCAGATCCCTGCGGATGCGGTCCTGCCCGGCGAGGTCGAGGTCGGCGATCACGTGGCCCTCCCGGTCGGACATCTGCGACAGCACGACCCCCCAGGGATCGACGATCATCGAGCGTCCACCGGTCCGGACCCCCGGGGCGTGCTCCCCGACCTGGTTGGCCGCGAGCACGAAGCACTGGTTCTCGATCGCACGGGCGCGCACGAGCACCTCCCAGTGGTCGCGGGTCGTGGCGAGCGTGAAGGCGGAGGGCACGACCAGGATCCGCGCTCCCCGCACCGCGAGCACCCGGTACAGCTCGGGGAACCGCAGGTCGTAGCAGATGCTCATGCCCACGCCGACGCCGTCGGCGACGTGCGTGAGCACCGCCTCGGCGCCGGGGGCCTCGTGCTCGCTCTCGCGGTAGGTCGTCCCGTCGACCGTGACGTCGAACATGTGGACCTTGCGATAGACAGCCCGGATCTCCCCATCCGGGCCGACGTGCACGCTCGTGTTCCGCCGGCGGGGATCCTCGTCCGGCGCTGCCGGCTGCTCGCACAGCGAGCCGGCGATCAGATCGATCGCCAACTCCGCCGCGACCGAGCGCGCCCACGAGATCGCCTCGCCGTCGAGCGTCTGCGCGCACGCCGCCACGTCGGCGCCGCGCCCGTAGGCCGTCCACTTCTCCGGCAGCAGCACCAATGTGGCACCATCCGCGGCCGCCGCACGGACGTGCCGATCCGCCGCGGCGAGGTTGCGTCGCACGTCGGTCGTACTCGTGAGTTGGATCGTCGCTACGCGCATCCGGTACCTCTCGGCGGTCGTTGACTGACGAGTCAATCGCCGGACCTGGAGAATAGCCGCCATGCCCGCCGTCACGCCCAGTCGGATCGTCGTACCCCCCGGCCGTCCGACCGCGCCCCCGGCGCGCCCCGGCGTCGCCGTCGGGCTCCTCCCGCCCTCCCGCATGCCGCTCGTCCACGGCCGCCGTCCACTCAAGCGCTGGCGGTACGTGGGCGTCTACGGCGCGGACCTCATGCTGTGCGCGGGCCGCGTGGTGATCGGAGGTCTGCCGCAGTCGTTCTGGGCCGTCTGGGACCGGGAGGAGCAGCGACTGCACGAGCACACGACCTTCGCTCCCGGACGCGTGCGACTGCCCGACGGCCTGGTCGCCGTCCGCGACGGGAACGTGCAGGTCGACCTGCGGATCGCCCCCGACGGTGATGCCGTCGAGATCGTCTCCCCGCACGGTGGCGCGCACATCTGGACACGCAAGCAGGGCGCCGCCGCCCGCGGCACCGTCACCATCGACGGCCGCGTTCGGCGGTTCGTCGGCCGCGCGCTGATCGACGACTCGGCCGGCTACCACGCGCGGACCACCGACTGGGAGTGGGCAGCCGGCATCGGCGCGACCGCCGACGGCGTCGCGCTGACGTGGAACCTCGTGACCGGCATCCACGACGCGCAGGAGAACTCCGAGCGCACGATCTGGGTCGACGGCGAGGCTCGCGAGGTCGGTCCCGTCACCTTCGCGGCGGACCTCTCCAGCGTGGCGTTCTCCGAGGGCGGCCGCCTGCTCTTCACGCAGGAGAGCGAGCGGGCGCGCAACGACCGGTTCGGCCCACTGCTGGTGAGCGACTACCGCCAGCCGTTCGGCTCGGTGAGGGGCACGCTCCCCGGCGGCCTCGAGCTGGCCGCCGGGTTCGGCGTCATGGAGCGCCACCACGCCCGCTGGTAGTTCCCGATACGCCTCGATATGGAGCGTTCCGGTCGGTGGGAATACGTCCTGAGTGTGGCTAGGGTGTCCTCGGGGAGCACGCCCACCACGGGAGGTGGGCGCCTCGAGATCCGTCCACCAGAAGGCAGGGAACATGCAGAACTTCCGTCCGAGCCCAGCGCTCGTCGTATCGATCGTGGCCCTCGTGGTCGCGTGCGCGGGCACGGCGACCGCCGCGTCGGTGCTCATCACCAGCAGCTCGCAGGTCAAGGCGGGCTCGCTGAACGGCAGCGACATCAAGAACAGCTCGCTCACCGGACTGGACATCAAGAACAAGTCGCTGCGCGGCGGCGACCTGTCCGACAACACCGTCACCGGCCGGCAGATCCGCGCGGACACGATCACCGCCGAGGATCTCGCGCCGGCGGTGCGCAACACGCTGCGCGGCGAAGGGCTCACCGCCACGGAGGCGGTGCGGCGCAGCGGTCCGGAGGCCCGTCCGGCCAACGTGCCGGCGACCATCGGCAAGCTGGACCTCCAGCCCGGCACCTACCTGGTCCTCGCGAAGTCGACGATCACCGCCGACACGACCAACTTCGGTCTCGGTGAGCTGCTCCGCGCCAACAAGACGGGCAGCGCCGAGTGCGTCCTCGAGATGGCCGGCGAGCAGGACCACGCGCGCCAGGCCGTGATCACGCCCGGCTCGGTGGCCCCCGCGACGCTCAACATGCAGTTCACCCGCACCGTCGACGCCGCCGCGCCGGTGACGCTGTCGTGCTCGGTGAACGACTTCCAGTGGCGGGCATCGGACACGTCGATCACCGCGGTGAAGCTCTCCGGCACCACGCGCGTCGACACGACGGGCTGACCCACCACGACATCCGAGGTGATCTGACGGGACGCGAGCAGCCATCGCGTCCCGTCGCGCGTCAGGAGGTGGCGGCTCCGCGCTGCCGGTGCAGCTCACGCAGCAGCAGCCGGGAGTGCAGCGCCCCGATGAGCTCCCGCAGCGGCTCGGCGCCCGCGGCGATGATCTCGGCGGCCCGGTCGGCGTCCACCTCGCCGGCGAGACGATCCAGAAGCACCCGGACCTCCTCCTGGACGAGGGGCTCCAGCGCTTCGCGATAGCGGACGGTGTCGTAGACGGTGAAGCCGAGCTGCTCGTCGTACCCACCGGCACGGAACCGGCTGAACGCCTCGATGATCGCGACGTCGTCGGGGTCGTACCCGCGGCTCGTCGGGCTGAGGATCTCGATCTCCGCAAGGCGATCCAGCACGTTCTGCGGGACGTCGTAGCGCCGCCGGACCTCGGCCGCGCTGATCCGGGCGCGCGTGTCGCCGTGGTCCAGCGCCCGCTCGATGATCCGATCCTCCAGCTCCACCAGGGCGGCGGCGCGTTCCGGGTCGGTGTCCATCATCCCCTTGATGACGCGCAGCGGCATGAAGCGGTCCTCCTGCAGCCGCTTGATCAGCTGCAGGCGCTCGACGTAGGACGGTGGGTAGTAGGCCATGTTGCGGGAGGTGCGCACGATCTCGGCGTCGTTGCCCAGCAGCCCCTCCCGCAGGTAGTGCTTGATCGTGCCCGCGGACACGCCGGAGCGTTCCGCGAGCTCGCTCATCTTGAGGAGTCCGTCCTCGTTCACGGCGTGGACGCGGCGGCGTTGCGGTCGGCGGGCGCCGGGATGCCCAGCGCGGCGCGCGCCTCCTGCACGGTCGCGGGACGGCGACCGGCGTCGATCGTCATCTCGCGCGCCTTGGCGATGAGGTCGCCGTTGGACCGGGCCATGGTGCCGTCGGGGAGATAGAAGTTGTCCTCCAGGCCGGCGCGGATGGACCCTCCGAGCGACAGCGCCGCGGCGATCATCGTCCACTGGACCCGACCGATGCCGATCACGCCCCAGTGGTGGGGACCTCCGGGGATGGCCGCGAGGTTGTCGGCCATGGCCGCCAGGTTGCGCGCCGTGGGCGGGATCCCCCCGGTGACGCCCATGACGAAGTCGGCGTGCACCGGCGTCCTCAATGCGCCCATCTCGACGAGCGGGGCGAGCGACCCCACGTGCCCGACGTCGAAGCACTCGTGCTCGGGCTTGATGCCCAGGCGGTTCATCGCCTCGAGCAGCTCCAGGATCTCGCTGAACGGGTTCTGGAACACGAAGTCGAAGACGAAGGCCTTGCGCTTGGCCGAGTACTTCGCGTAGTTCATCGAGCCCATGTTGAGCGCGGCGACCTCGGGCAGCCCGGACTCGAGGTAGGCGATGCGCTTCTCCACGCTGACGCCGACCGTGCCGGTGGAGAAGTTGATGATCGCGGCGTCGCCGACCTCGTCCGTGATCGCCTGCTTGATCGCGACGAAGTCCTCGACCTCGTAGCTGGGCTCGCCCGACGGGGTGCGAGCGTGGATGTGGATGTGCACCCCGCCCTCGTCGACGATGCGTCGTGCCTCGGCCGCGTACTCGGCCGGGGTGTAGGGGATCGCGGGGCACTGCTCGCGGTTCGCGATCGATCCGGAGATCGAGCAGCAGATGACGACCGGGTGGTCGAGGCTCATGGACAGGAGGGCTCCTGGAAGTAGGGACCGGCGATTGCTGAACGTAGGACGTTCCACTTCCTACTCTGCCCGTAGGAGCCCGCGCGGTCAAGCGCAGAAGTGCCGGGAAACCGGGTAGGACCGGGCCATGCCAGATCGCCCAGCCCGGACCGGCGGAGCCGGCCGTGACCATCGCAGCGCCTTCGAGCGGTTCGTGGAGATCGCCCAGGGCGTCGTGTCCCGCCCGGCCTTCTTCGTGCTCACCGCCGCCCTGATCGTGGGGTGGGCCGTCAGCCTGCCGCTGTGGAAGGACCTGAAGAGCGCCGAGCTGGCGCTCCACACCGTCTCGAGCATCGTGTCGATGCTGCTGCTCGCCCTCCTGGAGAACGCCGGTCGCCGTTCGGACGAGGCCGCGCACGAGAAGCTCAACACCATCGCCGAGGCCCTCGGCGCGCTCATGGACAGCCGCGCTGCGGACGATCCCGATCTGCACGACCACGCGACGCGGCTGCGGGAGGCCGTCGGTCTGGAGGAACGCCACTGATCGCGACGTGCGAGGCTCCGCGGGACATGGCGACGCCGAGCCATCATCCCGTCGAGGTCACCGTCCCGGAAGTCCGGGAGCTCGCGACGGCCTGGGCCCGTGACCTCGACGTCATCGCCGCCCAGATGTACGAGTTCCTCGCCGACAGGATCCCGGAGGCGACGGCCGACGACGAGATCTCGGCGCTCACCCTGGCCTCGTGCTCCTCCAACGTCGAAGCGGTGCTCTCGATGATCCGGCACGGCATCTCCGCGTCGGCGACCGAGGCGCCCGTGGCAGCCCTGGAGCACGCGCGGCGCATGGCGGCCCGCGGCGGCTCGATGGACGCCACGCTGCGCTTCTACCGGCTCGGGCACGCGTACTTCTGGGAGCGGTTCAGCGCCGACCTCGTCGCCGCGCTCCCGGATCGCGACCGTCTGGTGGTCGCGATGCGTGAGACGGCCGCGTTCATGTTCGACTACATCGACTCCGTCTCGGCGCGGGTGGGCACCGAGCACATCGCCGAGCGCGAGCGCCGTCAGCGGCGGGCGGCGCTGCTGCGGGCCGACGTGACCCGGTCGATCCTCGCCGGCGAGAAGGTCGACCGGGAGACCGCCGAGCGCACGCTCGGGCACCCGCTGACCGGCACGCAGCTCGCGCTCGTCTGCTGGACCGACGGGGACCCCGGCGCGCTCGAGAAGGTCGCGCTCGCGGTCGCGCGCACCGCGGGGGTCTCCCGCCCTCTGCTGCTCGCCGACGGACCGCGCGTGCTCGGTGCGTGGCTCGCGCTCCCCACCGCGTCGCCGCCGGACCTCGCGTCGCTGCGCGCCGTGGCCGCGGAGGCGGCGCCCGATGCCCACGTGGCCCTCGGGGAGCCCTCGACCGGGATCGAGGGTTTCCGGCGGTCCAGGGACCAGGCCGACCGCGCCCGGCGCGCCGTCGGCCTGACGCAGCGTCGCCCACCGACCTTCACGTCGTTCACGGACATCGCGCTCGCCGACCTGCTGACCGGCGACCTCGCGGCGGCCAAGGCCTTCGTCCGCAACGAGCTCGGGGCGCTGGCCGCCGCCGACGTCGCGGCGGCGCGCGCGCGGGAGGCCATGCTGTGGGTCGTCGCGCCGCACGGTGGGCTTGCGACCGCGGCACGGGAGCTCGGCCTGCACCGCAACACCGTGCTGCAGCGCGTGCGACGCGGCGAGCAGCTCAGGGGCGCGCCGACGACGCACCGCCCCGCCGAGCTCCACGCCGCCCTGCTGCTCGCCGCCGTGTTCGGGGCGGATCTGCACGACTGAGTGTGCGCATCGCACATCGCGGTGGGCAGGTCGTCCGTTGCAACGGGATCCGGCGCGGCCGTACGGTGTGCGCACTGTCCCCTTTCCGGAGGCCTCCACCGTGTCGACCAGCAATCCCGCAGCAGCATCACCCGTCACCGTCCGACGGATCCCCAACCCGGCGGAGCCCGTCCCGAAGATCGCGGTGCCGACCCTGATGCTGCTCATCGGCGGGCTGGCGATGTGGGTCGGCTCGACGGTGCTCTACCTCGGCGACACGATCTCGTGGCTCGTCACGATCCCCGTGAACGCGGTCGCCGGCTACATGCTCTTCACGGTCGCGCACGACGCCGGCCACCACTCGGCGTCCAGCATCAAGTGGCTGAACGACCTGATGGGACGCCTCTCGACGCCGATCTTCGCGCTCCACGCCGCGTTCCCGGTCTGGCGCTTCATCCACATGCAGCACCACCGCTTCACCAACCACGACGACGGCGACGACCCCGACCACTACACGATGCGCGGACCGGGCTGGCAGAAGCCGCTGCGCTGGCTGTCCATCGACTACCACTACGTCGTCTTCTACCTCCCGAAGCTCCGCTCGCGGCCGCGCCCCGAGCAGATCGAGGGCGTCATGGGCCTCGTCGCCGGCGTGGGCCTGCCGATCGCGATGCTCGCCACGGGCAACGTCGTCCCCTGGCTCGTGGTCTTCTTCATCCCGTCACGGCTGGCGATCCTCTTCCTGGCGTGGGCGTTCGACTACCTCCCCCATCACGGCCTGCACCACAAGCCCACCGAGGACCGTCTGAAGACGACCCGCAACCGCGTCGGCATGGAGCGCGTCATGTCGCCGGTGCTGCTGTACCAGAACTACCACCTCGTCCATCACCTGCATCCCGTGGTGCCGTTCTACAAGTACATCCAGGTGTGGCGCCGCAACGAACGCCAGTACCTCGACGGCGACCCGGCGCTCTCGACGGTCGGCGGCCGCGAGATCACCGCCGACGAGTACCGCCGCATGCGGGAACTGGTCGACGACCACGACCACTGACGGTCGCCGAGGACCGCCCGGAACCGGTCGCGGACGCGCCGCCCGCGTCAGGAATCCGTGCGGGGGTGCTGCACGAGAGGCGCCGCGGCAGCCGCGACCAGCTCGAGGCTGTCGCTCGACGCGAACGCGGTGACCTCGGCTCCGACGAGCGTGCCCTCACGGACGACGTCGCGCAGCAGCTGCCTGAGCTCACCGTCGGTCACGCCGCCCGGGGCGGGGAACTCGGCGGCGTGCAGGGACGGGTCCAGCACGTCGAGGTCCAGGTGCACGAACACCTCGCGGCCCCGGATGGCGTCGAGGACCTGCGACGGGTGCCGCAGCACGCTCACCCCGAAGCCGTCGAGCAGCGAGCGCTCGCCGCCGTCGAGGTCACGCACGCCGTAGAACACGATGGCCGACGGCTCGAGCTTCGGCTCGACTCCGAGGCCGTCGTCCCACACGCCGCAGGCCGCGCTCAAGCACATGCCGCCGAGAAATCGCGAGGGCGTGGTGTCCGGGGTGTTGAAGTCGCCGTGGGCGTCGAGCCACAGGACCACGGCGGCCGGGTGCGCCCGCAGGACGGAGGGGATCGTCGTCGTGCAGACCGTGCACGTCGCCGCGACGAGGACCGGCAGCTCGCCGTCGTTCAGGGCGTCCTCGACCTGACCGCCCGCCTCCAGGATGCAGCCGCGCCGCTCGCGCAGGTCCTCCTCGTAGGTGCCGGCCCGAGCGTCGGCCGGGGATCCGATGATGCGCGGCGCCCCCCCTCCCGACGCATCGGCCAGCGCCTGGGCGAGCGCCTCCGTGTCCTCGCCCGCGAACGCGCGACGGTCGCTCGTCGGGCAGAGCAGCCCGATGACGCGAACCGGGTGTGGCTCGGTCACTGCCCCGTCCAGACCGGGTCGCGCTTCTCGAAGAACGCCTTGACGCCCTCCTGGATGTCGTCGGTCGCGAACGCGATGGTGAGCTGCGAGCGCAGGTAGTCCAGCGCGTCCTCGAAGGGCTGGTCCATCTGGCGGTACATCGCGTCCTTGCCGAGCTTCATCAGGACCGGCGACTTCTTCGCGAGCCTGCCCGCCCAGTCGGCGACCGCGGCGGCGTGCGCCTCGCGCGGCACGACCACGTTGGCGATCCCGAGGCGCTCCGCCTCGGCCGCATCGATCCGCTCCCCCAGCAGCAGCATCTCGGTCGTCTTCTTGCGCGGGACGTTGCGGTAGATCAGGGCCATGATCATGAACGGGAAGACGCCGACGTTGATCTCGGGCGTGCCGAACGTCGCCTTCTCGGAGGCCACGATGAGGTCGCACGCCAGCGCGAGCCCGAAGGCCCCGGCCAGGCAGTGACCGTCGATCGACGCGATGACCGGCTTGCCGAGCTGCCCGATCAGCTTGAAGATCGACGGGAAGCGATCGGTGCCGAAGTGCTTGTGCACGAGCGGGACGTCGGCGGCGAAGCCCGCCAGGTTCCCTCCGGCCGACCACGTGGACTCGTGGGTGGAGGCGAGCACGACCACGCGGACGGCGTCGTCGTCGCGGGCCGACTCCAGCGCGGCGATCAGATCGGTCAGCAGCGCGTCGGACATCGCGTTGCGCGTGTCCGGCTGGTTCATCGCGATGGTGGCGACGCCCTCGGCGACGTCGTAACGGACGGTCTCGTAGCTCACGGGCAGGAGGCTATCCACGACGGCCTGCCGCGTGGCTCGCGGCTCCGCCCCGACTCCGCGGCCCCGTCGGTCACCCGTCGGCCAGCAGCTCGAGCTCCTCGCGCAGCCAGCCCATGAGGTTGCCCAGGTCCGGCATCTGCGCCCGGTCGGCGATGATGCCGAAGTCCATGCTGCCGCAGTAGCTCATGACCGTGATGTTGAGGCCCATGCCGTCGGTGATCACCGACACCGGGTAGTTGGCCACGAGCTTGGCTCCGGCGCAGTACAACGGCACCGGCGGGCCGGGCACGTTCGAGATCACGAGGTTCCACGCCGGCCTTCCCGCGCCCGTGGTCGCGAGCCGGAACGTCAGCCGCGCCGCGCGGGAGAAGACGGCCGGCGGGATGAAGTTGTTGGCGTCCTGCAGGAGGTCCGCGGGCAGCGCGCTGTGGCGTTCCTTCATGCCGACGAGCGCCTCGTGCGTGCGCTGCAGGCGCGTCACGGGATCGGGCTCGTCGGTGAACAGCGGCGCACCCATCAGCATGATCCGGTTCCCGAACGTCCCCGCCTGCTCGGTGGTCCGGACCGAGATCGGGATCTGCGCGACCAGCGGCGTGTCGGGCAGCTCCTGATGGTCGATCAGCCAGCGGCGGACCGCGCCGGCGCAGATCGACACGACGACGTCGTTGACGGTGCACCCGTGCTGGTTCTTGACCGCCTTGACGTCGTCGAGCGGGATCTGCCCGAAGGTGAAGCGCCGGTGGGGGGACACGCGACCGTTGAAGGTGGTGCGCGGCGACACGTAGCGCTCCCGCAGCCGGGCGGGCTCGGCCGCGCCCGGCAGCGCACGCTGCGCACCGCGGCCCAGGCGCTCCAGCAGCCCGGCACCGGGGAGCACTCCGAGCGTCGTGTCCTGCAGGTTCGGGATCGCCGCGGGAACGGCTCGCAGGACGCGCAGCGGGTACTTGGGCAGCCCGAGCAGCCCGCGGCCGAGCATCCCGAGCGTGCCCGGCGGGAGCGCGTCGTCGCCCCAGGACCCGGGGGCGGGGAGCTCCCGCCCCTCCGGCGCGAGGTCGAGCAGGAGTCCCATGATCTCCGCTCCCGACAGGCCGTCCACGAGCGCGTGATGGATCTTGCTGAGCATCGCGACGTGCCCGGACTCCAGCCCGCTGACCAGGTACAGCTCCCAGAGCGGGCGGGCGCGGTCCAGCGGACGCGCGACGATCCGCGAGACCTGCTCGGCGAGCTGCTCGTCGTTGCCCGGGGCGGGCAGCGCGATCTCGCGGACGTGGTACTCGAGATCGAAGTCCGGGTCGTCGACCCAGTACGGGTAGTCGAGACCGAGCGGGACCTCCTGCAGCCGCCAGCGCAGCGGCGGCAGCAGCGGCAGCCGTTCGGCGATCAGCGCCTGCAGGTCGGCCAGCGCCAGGTGCCCGGTCGGCGTGGTCGACGCATCGAGGATCGCGACGCCGCCGACGTGACCCGTCTGGCGGGGCGTCTCCAAGGCGAGGAACTGGGCGTCGAGGCTGGTGAGTTGCCGCACGGACCGACCCTAACGCCGCGGGCAGCGGCGCACTGACCGATCGCGCGAAGAAGTGAAAAGTAGGAAGTTCCACTGTTTACTTTCTCCGACGCACGCGGTACCGTCGCTCCATGGCCACGACCGACAGCGTCCTGAAGCCCGATCACGCGGGCGCACGCAAGCACTTCATCTTCAGCGAGGAGCACGATCGCCTGCGCGAGTCGATCCGCGCGTTCGTCCTCAAGGAGTGCGCACCGCACGCGGAGGAGTGGGAGGAGCAGACCTTCCCCGACTCGATCGTGCGACGGATGGGCGAGCTCGGGTTCCTCGGGCTCTCGATGCCGGAGGAGTACGGCGGCCAGGGCGGCGACTACTACGCCAACCTCGTGCTCGCCGAGGAGATGGCGCAAGCGCAGTGCGGCGGGCTGGCGATGGGGATCGCGGTCCAGACCGACATGGCCATGCCCCCCATCCACCTGTTCGGGACCGAGGAGCAGAAGCAGCAGTGGCTCGTGCCGGCGATCCAGGGCGAGGCGATCCTCGCGCTCGGCATCACCGAGCCCGACGCGGGCTCCGACGTCGCCGGGATCAAGACCCGCGCGGTCTACGACGAGGCGACCGACGAGTACGTCATCAACGGCTCGAAGACCTACATCACCAACGGGCACCGCGCCGACGTCATCGTGCTGGTGACGAAGACCGATCCGGACGCGGGCCACGGCGGGATCACGCTGTTCCTCGTCCCGATGGACGCCCCGGGGGTCATCCGCGAGCAGCGCCTGAAGAAGCTCGGCATGCACGCCTCGGACACCGCGCTGCTGGCCTTCCAGGACGTTCGCGTGCCCGCGAGCGCGATGCTCGGTGAGGAGGGCAAGGGCTTCTACCACATCTCCTGGGAGCTCCAGGGCGAGCGCCTGATCGGCGCCGCCGGATGCGTCGCGGGCGCCCAGCGGGTGTTCGACCAGACGCTGCAGTACGCGATGGAGCGCAAGGCGTTCGGCCGCGAGATCGGGCGCTTCCAGGTCATCCGCCACAAGTTCGCGGAGATGGCCACGAAGATCGAGACCGCGCGGCAGATGGTCTACATGACCGCGTGGCGGTTCAACAACGGCGAGTACCCGGTGCGCGAGATCTCGATGGCCAAGCTCTACGCCTCGCGCATCGCCGTCGAGGTCGCCGACGAGTGCATCCAGATCCACGGCGGTGCCGGCTACATGAAGGAGTACGGCGTGGAGCGAGCGTGGCGTGATCTGCGGCTGAACCGCATCGGGGCGGGCACCGACGAGATCATGCTCGAGGTCATCGGCCGCTCCTACGGGCTCTGATCATGGAGACCGGAACGACCTTCTCCTCCCTCGACGAGCTCGGCGAGGGACCCGGGTTCCGCAAGATCCGCACGCCCCTGGGCATCACCGCCTTCGGCGTCAACGCGATCGTGCTCCCCGAGGGCTACGAGACGAACTTCCACACGCACGAGCGCCAGGAGGAGCTGTACTTCGTGCACGAGGGGCGGATCCTCATGACCCTCGGCGACGGGTCCGAGCACGAACTCGGACCGGGCGGGCTCGCACGGGTCGCACCCGAGGTGCCGCGCAAGCTCAAGGCGATCGGCGGCGAGGCGACGTACCTGTGCGTCGGCGGCAAGGACGGGTACGTGGAGCGCGACGGGGTCATGTTCGAGCCGGGTGATGCGTAGGTGTCGGTCGTGGGCGCGTCCTGCGCGCCCGACGCTCCTGGACACCCCGGGTCACGGGGTTAGGCTCGGTCCATGACCGATTTCGCCGCCGACATCACCAAGGCCTACGCCGTCGATGGCCCCTTCGTCGATCTCGGGCGCGGCGTGCTCGGCGACGAGACCCACCCGGACGCGATGGTCCGCGTGCCGCTGGCGATGATGAACCGCCACGGCCTGATCGCGGGCGCCACGGGGACCGGCAAGACGCGGACGCTGCAACTGCTGGCCGAGCAGCTCTCGGCCCACGGCGTGCCGTGCCTGGTCGCCGACGTCAAGGGCGACCTCTCCGGCCTCGCCGACCCGGGCGACCCCTCCCCCGACGGTCCGGCCGCGGGGCGCGCCGCCAAGCTCGGCGTCCCGTACGAGCCGACGGGCTTCCCGGTCGAGTACCTGGCGCTGGGTGGGATCGGCACCGGCGTGCCGGTCCGGGCCACGATCAGCGACTTCGGCCCGCAGCTGCTGGCGAAGATCCTCGGCGCCAACGAGACGCAGGAGCAGTCGCTGCAGCTCGTCTTCCACTACGCCGACACCAACGGCCTGCCGCTCCTGGACCTCAGCGACCTCCGGGCCCTGCTGCAGTTCCTGGACTCCGAGGACGGCAAGGACGAGCTCGAGGGCATCGGCGGCCTGGCGTCCTCCACGGTCGGCGTCCTGCTGCGATCGCTGATCGGTCTGGAGATGGGCGGCGGCAACGAGTTCTTCGGCGAGCCGCAGTTCGACATCGCTGACCTGCTCCGCACCGCCGACGACGGACGCGGGGTGATCAGCTGCCTGGAGCTGCCCGGCGTCCAGGACAAGCCGCAGCTCTTCTCCACCGCGCTGATGTGGCTGCTGGCCGAGCTGTTCGAGACGCTGCCGGAGGCCGGCGACCTGCCGAAGCCGAAGCTCGCGTTCTTCTTCGACGAGGCGCACCTGCTGTTCGCCGACTGCACCGACGCCTTCCTGCAGTCGGTGGTCCAGACGGTCCGCCTCATCCGCTCCAAGGGCGTCGGCGTCTTCTTCGTCACGCAGACGCCCAAGGACGTGCCGGGCGATGTGCTGGCCCAGCTCGGCAACCGCGTGCAACACGCCCTGCGCGCGTTCACCCCGGACGACGCCAAGGCGCTGAAGGCGAGCGTCGGCACCTTCCCCCGGAGCGACCTCTACGACCTCGAGGAGCTGCTGCCACAGCTCGGCATCGGCGAGGCGATCGTCACCGTGCTCGACGAGAACGGGGTGCCGACGCCGGTCGTGCAGACCAAGCTCAGCGCGCCCCGCTCGCGGATGGCGCCGACCGACGATCTGACCGCGGCCGTCGCCGCCTCCCCGCTGCAGGAGCGGTACGGCACGCGCCTGGACAGCGAGAGCGCCCGCGAGATCCTCGCGGCGAGGCTCGAGGAGCCCGAGCCCGAGCCAGAGGCGCCGGCGGAGCCCGCCGCGGAGCGGGTTCCGTACCCGGACGCCCCCCAGGCCCCGCCGCGACGCAAGAGCCCCGCGGGGGACGCCGTCGGTGGCGGAACCGGCGCGATCGGCGATTTCCTGAAGTCCCGCCAGGGCAGGACGCTCAAGCGCAAGGTCGTGCGGGGCGTGTTCGGCATGTTGAGAAAACGACTCTGAGGTCACGATGAGCACGACGTACGACAAGGGCGTTCCGGCCGCGGCCACCGCCACGGCGATCCGCCCCCCCTTCACGCAGGAGCACGAGGACCTGCGGGCGCAGATCCGCCGCTGGGTGGCGAGCGAGCTGGTGCCCTACGCGACGCAGTGGGAGGACGACCGCTGGTTCCCCAACAGCGTCTTCGACCGGATGGCCGAGCTCGGCTTCCTCGGCCTGAAGTACCCGGAGTCCTACGGCGGCCAGGGCGGCGACCACCTGCACCAGGCCGTCATGGCCGAGGAGCTCGCGTGGTGCGGGTCCGGCGGCCTGGCCGCGGGGGTCGGGGCGCACATGGACATCGCCACCCCCCCGGTCTTCAAGTTCGGCACCGAGGATCAGAAGCAGCGCTACCTGGTGCCGAGCATCAAGGGCGAGAAGATCGCCGCGCTGGCGATCACCGAGCCGGACGCCGGCTCCGACGTGGCCGGCATCCGCACCCACGCGAAGAAGGTCGACGGCGGGTGGGTCGTCAACGGGTCGAAGATGTTCATCACCAACGGCGTCCGGGCCCACTACCACGTGGCCGCGGTGAAGACGACGCCTGAAGGTGGCCACGGCGGCATGAGCTTCTTCCTCATCGACGCGCGTGGCGAGGACGGCGAGTTCGCGCCCGGCGTGCACGCCACCAAGATCGAGAAGCTCGGCTGGCACGCGTCCGACACGGGCCTCATCTCCTACGAGGACGTCTTCGTGCCCGACGAGAACCTGCTCGGGGAGCTCAACAAGGGCTTCTACCTGATCATGGCCAACTTCCAGTGGGAGCGGCTGCTGATGGCGCTCGGCGCCGTCGGCGGCATGCAGGCCGCGTTCGAGAAGACGCTGGAGTTCGTGAAGGAGCGCAAGGCGTTCGGCCGGCCGATCGGGAACTTCCAGGTCAGCCGGCACAAGCTCGCGGAGATCGCCACCACGATCGAGGCGGGTCGCAGCGTCACCTACAACGCCCTGCGTCTCTTCCACGAGGGCCATGACGCGGTCCGCGAGGTCACGATGGCCAAGCTCGCCACGCAGCGCGCCTGCTTCGACGTCATCGATGACTGCCTGCAACTGCACGGCGGGGCCGGCTACATGGAGGAGTACGGGATCGAGCGGGCCGCGCGCGACGCACGGCTGGGACCCATCGGCGGCGGCACCGACGAGATCATGAAGGAGATCCTCGGGAAGACGATGGGGCTGTAGCCGAGACGATCGGTGCGGCCCACAGGGGCGCTCCGCTCGTCAGGCCGATGCCGACGGAGGCGAGGCGCGCGCGAGCTCAGCCCCCACGTCCCCCCGCGCTGACACCTCGAGCTTGCGGAAGATCTGGCGCAGGTGGGTGTCGACGGTCTTGAGGGACACGAAGAGGCGCTGGGCGATCGCGCGGTTGGTCAGGCCCTCGGCGACGAGCTCGGCGACGCGACGCTCGGCCGGCGTGAGGGCGTCTGCTCCCCGGGCGGCCTCCCGACGCAGACGCGCCCCGCTGGCACCGAGCTCCTCGCGAGCACGATCGGCGAGGGCCGAGGCCCCGAGGGCGTTGGCGCGGTCCAAGGCCAGGCGCAGGAGGTCGCGCGCCCGGTTGCGCTCGCCGGCACGGCGGAGGGCCGCGCCCAGATCGCACAGCGCGTGGGCGTGCTCGAGCCTCGCCACCGAGCCCTCGAGCACGTCGACGGCCTCCTGGAGCGCGGCCACTCCCTGCTGCCCGCCGAACACGGCCCCGGCTCGCCGCAGCCCGAGGCCCAGGGCCCCCGGCGCGCCGAAGTCACGGAGCAGCTCCAGGTCGGTCGCGATGAGCTCCCGGGCGCGCGCCTGGTCACCCGAGCGTACGAGAGCGACCGCGAGGCCCGACCGCCACGGGACCGGCGCCGGACACCGCGCCTGCGACCGCTCCTGGCGGTCCCCGCACGCGGCGAAGTCCGCGGCGGCGCCCTCCGCGTCCCCGTCGGCGAGCCTCACGCAGGCCCGTTCGTAGAGCGGAGACGTCGGGTACACGTGCTCGGGCGCCAGATCCAGGAGTCCTGACCTGGTCAGCTCCTCGCGCGCTGCCGCGGTCCCGGACCGTTCAGCGGCCAACCGCACCTGGATGCCCGAGATCAGCGGGCCGACGAGCGCGAGGTGCAGCCCCTCCGTCGTCCGTGCCTCCGCGGCATAGCGGTCGGCCTCCGCCAGCTCGCCGGCCTGGAGGTGCAGCTCGGCCAGCGAGACCAGAGCGCTCATCGCCGCGAGCGGGGCGCCGCGCAGGCGGGCGTCGGCGAGGACCCTCTCGCAGTAGCTCCGCAGCGGCTCGTGATCCTCGGCGAAGAGGAGCGCCCGTGTCGTCAGCCACGTCGCCGACGACACCGCCGCGCCTGGAGGCGGTGGGGCTCCGTCGCCGAGGGCCAGCCGGGCCAGACGCCGTGCCTCGTCGACCGGGCGACAGCAGCGGATCGCCTCGAACGCCATGACGCCGAGCAACCCGCGCTCGGGCGCGGTCCGGGCTGCCGGCGGAGGACTGTGGCGCGCGAGCCGCGCGGCTGCGAGCTCGGCCGGGAGCAGATCCATCTGCGCGGACGCCGCGATCTCCACGTCCACGTCCATCGCGATGGCGGGGTGCTCCGGCGCGGCCTCGTCCGCGGCGCGCTGCAGCGCCGCGATGGCCTCGTCGCGCCGCCCCGCCGCCAGCATCGAGTGCGCGAGGCTGCGCCGTGCGAGGGCGGTCTGGCGGGCGTCCTGCGCGGCCTCCAGCGCGTCCTGATGATGCTCCAGGGCCTCGGGGCGACCCGTCAGCAGCGCGGCGTCCCCGAGCTCTCGGAGCGTCTCGGAGCGCTGCGAGAGGCCGGGGGGCTCGGCGACCGCCCGCTCGAGGTAGGTCACCGCGATGTCGGGTGCACCGCGCTCGACCGCGCGTGCCGCCGCGGCCCGCAGGGTGGCGACGGCCGCGCGGTCACCGGCAGGCGCGGTCCGGAGCAGGTGGGCGGCGACCGCGGCCGACGGGGCACCGGCCTCGCGGAGCAGCGCCGCCGCGCGGGCATGACCACGCACGATCACGTCCGCCGATGTCCCGTCCTCTATCGCCGCTCGCACGACCGCGTGCTTGAACGCGGGAGCGGGCTCGAGCACGACGAGATCCGCGGTGACGAGGGACGCGAGTGCGTCCTGAACGTCCGTCGCCGTCGCCCCGACCATGGTCGCCAGGGTCGTGAGGTCCACCCCGTCACCCAGCACCATCAGGGCGTGCGCGACCGCTCGCGCCTGGTCCCCCACCCCGGCGAGCCGCGCCTCGACCGACCGCGCCACTGCCCGTGGACCGAGCGCCCCGATGCGCTGTGCGGCGTCGGTCTCGAGCGCGATCCCCTCACGGAGCGCCTCCAGCACGAGCGCCTCCACGAGCAGCGGATACCCGCCCGTGGCCTGGTGCACGGCGGCGACCGATCCTTCCGACGGCGCCACCCCCGCCGCCGCCTCGATCCAGCGGGCGACGGCTGACGGAGACCACCCGGTGGGCTCCAGGAGCCGGAAGCCCGCGACGCCGGCGACCGTCTGCAGGGCCTCGGCGACGGCACCCTCCGGTTCCTCCCGCGCGGCCACCAGCAGCAACACCGGCACCGACTCCAGCCGGGAGGCCGTGAAGCCGAGGAAGCGCGCGGACGGTCCGTCCGCCCAGTGCGCGTCGTCCACGGCGACGACGACGGGCCGGTCCTCGGCCAACGCCGCCAGCAGCCAGTACAGGGCGTTCAGCGTGCCGAAGCCGCCGTCCGGATCGACGCTCGACGATGGCGTGCCCGAGGCGATCAGATCGGGTTGCAGGATGCGTCGAACCTGTTCGGCCACCCGTTCGCGTTCGTCGCCGCCGCCGTCGTCCGGCGTCCCGCCGAGGACGCCGCCGAAGAGCTGCCGGGCGAGGCCGAGACCGTACGCCGAGTCCAACTGCGTGGCGCGGGCGTGGAGCACCGTGAGCTCGCGGGCTCGCGCCATCTCGATGCCCGCGCGCAGGAGCGCCGTCTTGCCGAGGCCGGTCGCTGCCTGGATCAGGACCGCACCGCCGACCCCGTCGGTGACCGCGTCGATCGCGCCCTCCAACGTACCGAGTTCGTGCTCGCGCT
>NZ_JBFIGP010000009.1:0-31319 GCF_041602235.1 Paraconexibacter sp. | reverse complement strand
TGCACTACAAGTGGTTCAACTTCCTGGCCGACGGGATCTCCGTGCACGTCATGGACGTGCAGGGGCTCGGCCGGTCCGACGTGCGCGGCTACGTCTTCAAGGATGGTGTGACGTCGCAGATCGTGCAGACCCGGTTCTCGTACGACTTCGATGAGGCGATGGTGCACCGCGGCCTGGTCGTCGAGATCGAGGACGAGGCCGGCCGCAGGACGCGAGCCGCCATGGAGGAGCGCGGCGACGATTTCCAGTATCCGATCGACCCCCGGCTGACGCTGATCGACGTGATCGGTCGCGCGTCGGTCGATGGTGCCGAGGCCGTCGCCTACGTCGAGATGGCCTGGCCGCCCGAGTACATCGCCCACGGCAAGGCGGTGCGCGGGGGCTGATCGTCACGCGACCCGCGCGCCACCCCACCAGCCGAGCGTGCGTCCCTGCTACTTGACGGGGTGTCAACGAACCCACTAGAGTCGATTCAATCATTGAACCTCTGCGGGGAGTGGGTTGTCTTGTCCGAGCGCAAACGCGTGACGTGCACCGTGTGCGACGTCGCCTGCCAGTTGACCGCCGACGTACACGAGGGGCAGGTCATACGGGTCGGCCCGAGTGACAACCCGCTCCTGAAGGACAACATCTGCATGAAGGGGGCGAGCGCGCGCAAGCTGTATGCCCGTCCCGAGCGACTGACCACGCCACTGCGCAGGGTGGGGGAGCGCGGTGAGCATCGCTGGGAGGAAGTGAGCTGGGACACCGCGCTCGACGACATCGCCGAGCGCCTGGCCACGGTCATCGACCGCCATGGGCCGGAGGCGTTCGCGGTCGCCTCGAGCAACTGGAACACGGCCAACGAGAACGGCCTTGGCCGTCGCTTCATGAACCTGCTCGGCTCTCCGAACTACATCAGCGGCGTCTCGATGTGCATGGGCAACACGTCGGCCGTCAACCGCATGACGTACGGGTGGTTCCCCTTCCCGGACATCCTCAACTCCGACTGCATCGTCCTCTTCGGCCACAACCCGCGCCGGCACTCCTGGACGCCGATCTACAACTGGATCCGCCAGGCCCAGGAGCGGGGCGCGAAGGTGATCGTCCTCGACCCGCGGGTCTCGAGCAACGCCGACCGCGCTGACATCCACCTGCAGCTGCGCGCCGGCACCGATACGGCGATGACGCTCGGCTGGCTCAACGTGATCATCGAGGAGCAGCTCTACGACAAGCGGTTCGTACGCGACTGGACCGTCGGCTTCGAGGACCTCGCCGAGCGGGTGCGCGAGTACCCCGTCTCCCGGGTCGCGGAGATCACCGGGGTCGACCCGGAGACGATTCGCGCGGCCGCGCGCATGTACGCCCGGGCGCGGGCCGCGACGATCCCGTGGACGCCGGTGACCGACAAGCAGGTCAGCTCGACCTCCGCGATTCGCTGCCACGCGATCCTGCGCGCGATCTGCGGCCACCTCGACGTTCCCGGTGGCGAGATCCTCTGGGGCTTCAACCCGAACGTCATCCCGGAGGAAGAGATCGAGAACCACGACGCCCTGTCGCAGGCTCAGCGCGACAAGCAGCTCGGGGCCGACACGCATCCGGTCTACACCCACCGCGGCATGGCCCCGCTGGAGGGGCCCCTGGAGCGCGTGTGGGGCCAGCGCTACGCGAACATCGTCATGGGCAACTACATGGCGAATCCGACCGCGGTGTTCCGGGCCATGGAGACGGGGGACCCGTACCCGGTCAAGGCGCTGTTCACGTTGGGCAACAACGTCGTCATGTCGTACCCCAACCAGCAACGCATCGTGCGAGCGATGCACAACCAGGACCTGATCGTCACCCACGAGCTGTTCATGACGCCGACCGCCGCGCTCAGCGATTACGTGCTCCCAGGTGACACCTTCCTCGAACGTCCGAACCTCCACGACGGGTTCCGCTGGATCCCGCGCCTCCAGGTGTCCGAGCAGGCGGTGGAGCCACCGGAGGGCTGCCGCGGCGTGTTCGACTTCTGGACCGGCCTGGCGGGGCGGATGGGGCTCGCCGAGCAGTTCCCGTGGCGATCGGTGGAGGAGCTCATCGACCACCGCCTGACGCCGACCGGGAAGACGTTCGCCGAGTACTGCGCGCAGCACGACTGCGAGTTCACCGTGCCGCAGTACCGCTCCTACCGCAAGACCGGGTTCGCGACGCCGTCGGGGAAGGTCGAGCTGCGCTCCAGCGTGCTCGAGGGCCTGGGCTTCGACCCGCTGCCCTATCACCGCGCGCTCGCGACGTCCCCGGAGTTCCCTCTCCTGGCCTTCGTGGGGGTCCGGGAGGATCCGTACTTCCAGACCGGTCAGCGTCAGCTCACGCAGTTCCGGCGACTCGCCCCGCTGCCGCGGGCCTTCCTGCACCCCGACGACGCCACCGCGCACGGCGTTGACTCGGGCAGCTGGATCGAGGTGAGCACCGAGCATGGGTCGATGACCGTCCAGGTCGACGTCCGCTCCGACATGCTCGTCGGCCACGTGCGGCTGCCGCACGGCTGGTGGTTTCCGGAGCTGATGGACGACGTGTCCGACGGTGCGGCGAGCACCCACAACGACGGCATGATCGTCGGCGACGAGCCGCATCAGCTCGACCACGAGCAGGGCCTGCCCCACTTCTGCGGCATTCCCTGCCGGCTCGCCGCGCTCGACGGACCACCCGCGCACATCGCTGCGACGGCGTCGGCCGACTACGCGACGGCCCCGGCGGTCACCCCGGTGGCGTCATGACGCGCGATGAGCTGGTCGGCGAAGCACGGCTGCGCGGCCGGGAGGTGCGCGGTCGGGCCGAGATCGTGCTCCTGAACCGGGCGACGCGTCACCGCAAGAGCCGCCTCGATCACCTCATCACGCGGGCGATCGGGCTGGTCGTGCCGGACGTGCCGAAGGATCCGGTCGACGTCCGGCGCGGCGGCCTGGACCGGCCGGTGAAGCGTCGCGACGAGGCCGCGTTCGACTCGATCGTCCGCGAGGGGTGAGCCAGTCGTGCAGCGCGCGAGCTTCACCGACATGCACTGCTCGGTGGCGCAGTCGCTCGAGGTCGTCGGCGAGTGGTGGTCGCTGCTGATCGTGCGCGACGTCTTCCTCGGCGTCCGGCGGTTCAGCGCCATCCAGTCGCGGTTGGGCATTCCGAGGCACACGCTCGACCAGCGCCTGCGACGACTGACCGAGGTCGGGATCCTCGAGCGGGTCCAGTACCAGGAACATCCGCCCCGCTGGGAGTACCGGCTCACGGAGAAGGGCATCGACCTCTGGCCGGTGATCGACGCCCTGCGTCAGTGGGGTGACCGGCACGCCGCACCCGACGGCCCGCCGGTCGAGATCCTGCACCGTGGCTGCGGCCATCGCGCGGATCCCGTCCTCTGCTGCGGCGAGTGCGGAGAGCCTGTCGATGCGCGCGATGTCCGCGCGGTTGCGGGTCCCGGTGAGGTCGAGCCCATCGTGATCCGGCGAGCGGGGTAGACGTCGGCGCGGAGGCTGCGCTGGCCGGGCGGGCGGAGCGCGGTCACGGGATGGGGCGCCGCCGCCAGGCGCCCCGTCACGCCTCGATCTTCTCGACCTCGCACAAGGACGCCCGCAGCGGCGCGCAGCCGCCGATCGGATCCGCCGGCTCCTGGCGCAGGACCAGGTTGAGGTTGGCGCTGTCGGGGCCATACGGCGGGAAGCCCGGAAGCCCGAGCTCCTTGCAGTCCTGCCACCAGCCGTGCTGCCCGCAGACCACGCCGGGGTCGAGCGTCGGGTTCAGGCGCGCGCGGGCACGGACCGTGCCGTTGGGCGTCGCGATGCGCACCCAGTCGCCCGCACCGATCGCGCGGGCGCTCGCGGCATCCGGGTGGAGCTCAACCTGCGGGTCGGGGGAGGCCCGGCGTAGAGAGGCGACCTGACGGTGCTGGGACTCCGCGAACCGCACGGACTTCGAGCAGGTCAGGACCAGCGGGTAGCGCGCAGCGAGGTCGGGTCGCGAGCGCGGGCTGATCGCCGGCTCGGTGAACGTCGGCAGCGGGGGATAGCCGTGCTCGGCCAGCGTGTCGGAGTGCAGCTCGACCTTCCCCGTCGGCGTCCGGAAGCCGACCGGGACGCCGTCCCGCTCCCGCACGTGCTTCCGGTGGACGGTGTCCAGCGGCACGGTGATCCCGCGGGGGTGCGCGCGGAGCTGCTCGAGCGTCAGCCCGCTCGGAGCGAGCTGGTGGCGCCAGGCGGCGTCGATGTCGCCGTCCCAGAAGTGCTCGCCGAGGCCCAGCCGCGTCGCCAGCGCAAACACGATCTCCACGTCCGAGCGGGACTCTCCGCGGGGCGGCTGCACCGGTTGGCGAAGCTGGACGTGCGCTTGCGCATGCTGGCTGACCTCGAACCCGATCCGCAGGGCCTCGGTCTCGAACGGCGTCGCGACGGGCAGCACGATGTCCGCCAGGTCGGCGGTCGGGCTCAGGAACGAGTCGGCGAGGACCGCGAAGTCCAGCCCGGCCAGGGCGTCGCGGCCGCGGGCGCTGTCTCCCTGGGCCATGACCAGGTTGCCGCCGAAGCCGATCAGTGCGCGGGCGCGGCCGTCGAGCGCGGCGGTGTAGAAGTCCGCGCCGGTCGTGAACTCGAACCGGGCCGGGCCGAGCGGTCGCTCCTTCAGCCCGATCGCCTTGGCCCGCTGGGTCGAGGGCAGCAGGTCCGCCCCGTCGATCGCGTTGGTGGGGACCGGCGTGAAGAGCACGTTGCCGCCCGGGGCGTCGAGACAGCCCAGGAGCGCGTAGAGCACGTTGACTCCGCGGATCATCTGGGTGGTGCCGCTGTGCTGCTCGAGCCCGCTCCACGTGTAGAACGCCACCGGGCGCGATGTCCACAGGGTCTCGGCGACCCGTTCGATGTCCGCCGCGGGAACACCGGTGATGGCCTCCGCGTCGTCCAGGGACACGCTGCGGCACTGCTCGGCGAGCGCGCCGAGTACCGGGCGGCACCGGACACCGGCGACCGTGTAGTGCCCGTCGAGGGCCAGGGCCGACTCGTCGGCTCCGTACCGGCGCGTTGCCGGGTCGTAGGAGACGGGCGCACCACTGCTGGCATCCCACGCCACGAAGCCGCCCGGGGGCGCGCCCGGCAACGCCTCCGATCGCAGGAGGCGGCCGGTGTCGGTGCGCACGAGCAGCGGGGCGTTCGTGCACCGCCGGACGAAGTCCTCGTCGTAGAAGCCGCGCTCCAGCAGCACGCCGGTGAGCGCGATCGCGAGCGCCGCGTCGGTCCCGGGGCGCACGCGCAGCCAGTGGTCGGCGGTCGACGCGAGCCCGGCGCGGCGCGGGTCCACCATCACGAGCTTCGCTCCGCGCTTGCGGGCATCGACCGTGGCGGTGGCGTGGACGAGCCGGGCGACCGACGGGTTGTAGCCCCAGAAGAGGATGCAGCCGGCGTGCTCGAGGTCGGGCATGTACGCCCCCGGCACCGGGGTGCCGTACGTGTACATCGACGCGAGGTACCGGCCCCAGCCGCACAGCTCCATCGAGCAGGTGAAGTTGGGGCTGCCGAACGCGCGCCGCAGGCGGGTGATCCAGTCGGCCGAGTCGCTGATCGCCGACGTCGACGGAGAGGCCGCTGAGAACACGACCGACTCGGGCCCGGACTCGGCCGCGATCGCGGTCAGCCGCTCGCTGACGGCGTCGAGCGCCTCCTCCCAGGTGATCCGCTCCCAGCCCGGGTCATCGGCGCCCTTCGGCGCCGTGCGCCGCAGCGGGTGCAGGACGCGGTCGGCGTGGTCGACGATCTCGGGGGCCGCCTTGCCCTTCACGCACAGCGCGCGCCCGGTCGGGTGTTCGGGGTCGGGCTCGAGGGCCGTGAACCGACCACCATGCGTGACCGCTGTTGCACCACACCGCGACACGCACAAGGCGCAGAACGTCGGCACTCGCCGCGGTGCATCGGTGGCTTCCATGGTCCTGTCGGGCGACAGTAGCGCCGTGCGACGGTCAGGTCCATATGGAGCGAGCCGGTGTCCAGGCCGGTCTCGCCCGCGGGGCCGAGCCGCGCCGATCCGTCCGCACGGAACTCGACGACGGGTCCTGTGTCAGGATGCCGGCACGACCCTGTCGCGCCCCGCGGCCTTGGCCTCGTAGAGCGCTCGGTCGGCGCGCCCGATGAAGTCCCCCGGCTCCGCGCCGGCCGCTGTACCGCTGGCCACACCGATCGAGCAGGTCTGCTCCTCGGGCATGTCGGCCCGCAGCCTCTCGGCCACGACCAGCGCCTCCTGCGCGGGACAGTCGGGCAGCAGGACGCAGAACTCCTCGCCGCCCCAGCGGCCGAGCAGGTCGCCGGCACGCAGGTGGGAGCGCCAGCGGCGAGCGATCGACTGCAGCAGGAGGTCGCCGGCCAGGTGGCCGTGCGTGTCGTTGTAGGCCTTGAAGCGATCGAGGTCGGCCATCAGCACGCTGAGGTGCCCGCCCCGCCGGGCCGCCTGCGCGAGCTCGCGCGCCAGGGTGTCGTCGATCGCGCGCCGGTTCGCGGTGCCCGTGAGGGCGTCGGTGCGGGAGAGCTCGTTGAGCTCGGCGACGTCGCGACGCAGCGCGAGGTGCTCCTGAGCGGCCGTGGCCAGCACCCGGAGGTCCTCGAGCTGGTCGAGGCTCAGCCGGTTCGGCTGGGGATCGTGGACGCACATCGAGCCGATCGGCTGACCGTCCGACAGGAGCGGGAACCCTGCGTAGGAGCCGATGGTGCCGTCGAGCACGAAGGGGTTCTGCGCGAACCGCGGGTCCTCGGCGGCACTCGGGACGAGCGTCGGTCGGTCGGGGTCGAGGATCGTCCAGGTGCAGAAGGTCAGGTCGCGCGGCACCGTCTCCCCGTGCCGGCCCAGGCCACGAGCGGCGCAGAACCACAAGTCGGTCTCGTCGACGAGGTTGATCTCGGCCGACGCGGTGCCGCACAGCTTCGCCGCAAGCTGCACGAGCCCGTCGAGGGCGGCGTCGGGGCGACTGTCGCGGACACCCGATCGGCGTACGGCTGCGAGACGATCTGCTTCGTGCCCCGGGCGGGGAACGGGGGGTGGAGGGGTGCGCACGGCGGTCATCGGACTCCGATTCCCCTCTTGATCGGCCGGAGCCGGGGGAACTTGAGATCCGGTGTGCCTCGGGGTGCACCGCATGCCGATCCGCCGTCCGGAGACGGCGGCGCAAAGGGCCCCAGGTCCGGGCGACGCTAGCCGGCAGGCAGGGGCTGCGGCTGCGCGCCGCGCTCGGGCACCGGCGGCGCCGTCAGTCCAGCGTCCTTGGGTTCGGTGCGAAGCGGGGCATCGCCCGACATCGCCTCCCGGAGCAGCTCGCGCTTGGTGAGCCGGCGGACCTCCTCCGCGGGTCGCGAGACGAGCAGCGACAGCATCCAGACGGAGTACAGGGCGAGCGCGAGGGTCACCAGCGTCGCGGCGTAGGTCCACCACAGGGAGATGTCGCCGGCGTTGAGCGTCAGCCACATGGGCCACGCGATCGCGGCGTTGGCGATCCCGTCGACCATGGGAATGATCGGGATGATCCCGATGATGTGCCAGCCCTTCAGGTGGGGCTCGAGCTTGTAGATCAGGGCACCGCCGAGCAGCGGCATGACCGGGTTCATCATCGGCCACCACAGCGGGAGTCCCCAGAAGTTGAACGGCTGGCTGCCGTAGTACTCGTAGGCGCCGAGCAGGACGCCGGGGCTCTCGAGCCAGATGTTCACGAACACCTCGGCGAGGTAGAGCGTGAAGAGACCCTTGGTGGTGATCCCTGCCGCGATCAGCCGGTAGGAGAGGTACGACATGCCGCCGACGTACCAGACGTAGACGAACGGGATGAAGAGCGGCATCGTCCGGTCGAGCAGGGTGAACGTCGAGGTCTCCGCGCCGCCCTTGATGTAGCACAGGCCGAGGGTGTCGACGATCGGCTCCCAGACGCTGGCGATCCCGCCGCCGAGCAGGCACATGAGCAGGATCGGCCGCTTGCCCGCTGCGAGGTGCCGCACCCCGTAGCTGAGGAAAAGGGCGACCGGAACGAAGAGGAACGCCGAGAAGAGGATCTCCGGCGTGAGCGGCATCTCGGACGTGGGATGCGCCGGGATCGCGGCGAGCAGGTCGGGCAGCATGGCCCCACGCTACACAAAACTGAAAAATCTTTCAATAACTGCCGATCGCGCGATCAGGTCCCCGTGTCCGCCGCGATGCGCCGGACGATCTGCGCGGCACGGCTCGGGGGAATGCCGAGCATGCGCAGCGCGTGTTCGGCGAAGACGACCTCCGCACCGGGGCCGATGCGGCCGGTCACGATCGCCCGCATCAGGCTGAGCGATCCGCCGGAGATGATCGTGACGATGACGTCGAGCGTCTCGGGTGTCACCTTGAAGCGGCCGGACTCCATGCCCTCGGCGACCGCTCGGGTCGCGGGTGGGCTGACCGACGTGAGCATGAGCTCGTCGGAATGACTGAGATGCACCAGGAGTGACGCGAAGTCGGGATCCTCGTAGGCGATGGCCACGAAGCGCTGGATGGCGCGGGCCACGATCTCGGCGGAGTCCTGATCCTCGTGCTGCCTGATCGCTAGTGCCTCCGCCACGTTCCGCAGGGTGTCGCCCACGACTGCGTCGACGAGGTCCTCCTTCGTCGCGAAGTAGTTGTAGAACGAGCCGAGGGCGACGTCCGCCTCGGCGGTGATCTCGCTGATGCGCAGTGCCGCGACGCCCTTCTCGGCGATCAGTCGCCGGCCGGCGTCGAGCAGCGACTGCCGTGTGCGCGCCCGGCGGTCGCTCTGGGATGTGCGGGTCTTGGCCGGTGTGTTCGCCACGCCGACATCCTCTCAGGGGGGAAGGCGACAAGAAAAGTTGAAAAAACATTCAGAATGTGGTTAGGCTCTCGCCATGCCCCACAACGTCCATCCGCCCGAGACCGATCTCCTGCTGCCGCTACCCCAGGAGGGCGAGCAGTGGGACCCGCACACGATCCACACCCACTACTTCGGGTTCTCGATCCCCGAGGCCGGCATCGGCGCCTTTCTCTACGCCCGCTACATGCCGGCGGCGTCGGTGACGCACGGAGGGGTCTGCATCTTCCGGGGGACCGACAACGTCCACGTGACCGACATCGACTTCCTCGACTACGAGATCGGCATGCCCTGGCCCGAGGTCGACGGCACGACGTTCCGCACCGCGAACGGGCTGCAGATCGAGTTCCTCGAGCCCGGTCGGGTCGCTCGGATCACCTACACCAGCAGCGACGGGCAGACGTCACTCGACGTCACCCAGACGGCGGTGACACCGCTCCTGGCGCGGGGCCACATCATGCCCGGCGAGGAGCTGCGTCAGGACCCGGCGCGCAACCCCGGTGGATCCGAGCAGGTCATGCACGTCACCGGCGAGCTCGTGCTGCGCGGCGAGCGGTTCGCGGTCGACTGCCACGCGCCGCGGGACCGCTCGTGGAACCAGATCCGCGTGGAGCGGCAGGGCGCCGTCCCGGTTCCGCCGGTGGGGTGGTCGCCGATGTACTTCGGTCCCGACCTGATCTTCAACCAGATCAGCTTCGAGGCCCCCGACACGGCCCCCGCTTGGGAGGGGGTCTACGAGGTGCCGGCCGACCGGCCGTGTCACCACTACGCATGGGTGGTGCGCGACGGCGTGCCCTACGAGATCACCCGCGTGCGCCGCAACGTCCTGGAGTACGACCCGGAGATCTTCATGGCGACCCGCCAGGAGATCGAGGCCGAGGACGAGTCCGGTCACGTGTACCGGTTCACCGGCGAGGCGATCGCGACCGCGACGATCCCGGCCTGGCCCAACGCGTCCTTCCACGACAGCGTCTATCGCTGGGAGGCGGAGGACGGTCGTGTTGCTCACGCGACGTACCAGGAGATCTGGTTCGACGACTACCAGCGCGCGATGAAGGAGCGGTTTCGCGCGGCCCCGGCCAGCGCCTGAGGCCGGTCACCCCAGAGCGAGAACAGGGAGAACCCATGGCACTGTCCAACACCACCGATCCCACGACGGCCGCCCGAGCACTCGAGGTCGCGATACGGCGCAACGTCGCGAACGTCGAGGAAGTCGCCGTCTTCGACGTCGAGATCCCGCAGGCCAGCGGTCTGTCGAACGAGACCGTCCTCTTCGCCGCGACCTGGACCGAGGACGGCCTTCCCGTCGAGCGGCGGCTCGTCGCGCGAATCCAGCCCAGCGGGCCGGCGGTCTTCCCTCGCTACGACTTCGCGCTCGAGTTCGACGTCATGCGCGCCCTGCAGCTCCACAGCGCGGTCCCCGTCCCGGCGATGCTCTTCCAGAGCGACGACACCGAGCTCCTCGGAGCTCCGTTCATGGTGATGGAACGCGTCGAGGGGCGCGTCCCGAGCGACGACCCGCCGTTCACCGCGCAAGGTTGGGTGCTGGACGAGCTCACGTCCGAGGATCGCGCGCGCCTGTGCGAGAACGCGCTCGGAACGCTCGCCACGTTGCACGCCGTGGACATCGACGCGGTCGGGCTCGGCGCGATGGCCGACCATCAGGAGGCCGGCCTCGACGGTCAGCTCGCCTTCTGGCGTGCGACCTTCGACTGGGCGGCCGACGGCGACGCCAACCCCACCGTCGAGGCCGGGTTCGCGTGGCTGCACGAGCATCGCCCCGCCGACGCCGGGCCCACGGTGCTGACGTGGGGAGACGCGCGGATCGGGAACATGATGTTCGCCGACGACCTCTCGGTCGCCGCTGTCCTGGACTGGGAGATGGTCGCCGTGGCGCCGGCCGCGCTGGATGTCGCTTGGTGGCTCTTCCTGCTGCGCCACCACACCGAGGGGATCGGTGCTCCTCTTCCGGAGGGCTTCCCGGACAGGGAGGAGACCATCGCGCGGTACGAGGAGCTGACGGGCACGAGCCTCCCCGACCTCCACTGGTTCGAGGTGTTCGCCGCCGTGCGGCTCGCCTCGCTGATGCACCGGGCCGGCAACCTCATGGTGGCCGCCGGGCTGCTGCCGCCAGACGCGCCCATGAAGCTCAACAACCCGGCAAGCCAGCTCCTCGCGAGGCTGCTCGGCGTGGACGCGCCGGCCGGGACAGCCCAGAGCTTCATCGGGAACCGCTGATGACGATGGGGCGTGGAGAGGTGCGGCGAGGCGGTCCGATCGGCGGCAGGTAGCAGGGGGCTCGTCCCGCGCCGACGGAGGGGAGCGGCTCGCGCAACCAGCGCACTCCCCGAGGGGCAGCAGCTATGAACCGTCGGGGGTTCGATGCGCACAGGCGTCCGGCCGCCCGCGGCGCCGGTCGGCTCGACCGAGCCCGTGGCCGTCCGGCACGAGCTGTGGGACACGATCGTCGAGTACATAGTGAAAGTATTTTCAAAATCTGGTAACGTCGAGATCGGTGAGGGGAGATGCAAGAGCACATGACTGCCGCTAGCCAGCTGCGCGACACCGCTGACGCACATGCCTGCGACGAGCTCGCCTCCGTCCTCGGCGAGGTCCTGCGCCACGGGGACCCGGCGCGTGTACGCCGCGTCGTGCGTCTCGGACGCAGCGTCCGCTTTCGCGTCGGGGATGGGGCGCGCGGCGTGGCACTCGCGCTCGATCACGACACGCCGTTCGTCGACGGCGACTCCGAGGAGGTCGCCGACGTCGACGTTCAGCTCACCGCCGCGCAGGCGTCGGTCCTGGCCCGCGGTCGCCTGCCCCTGCCGGCGGCCATCGTCTGCGGCCAGGTCCAGGCCACGGGCGACATTCGTGCATACCTCGAGATCGATGTGATCCTCCAGGGGCTGCTGGCCGAAGCGCGACTGCGCGCCGGGGAGCACGGCACCACGTCGGTCCCGGACACCGCGGTCAAGGGTGAGCTGTCCACGCCGGACTCGTCGCTGCTGGCGGTCGAGACCCGCGACCTGCACAAGCGGTTCGGACGGCAGCGCGTGCTCGCAGGCGCCGACCTGCGGATCCCCGAAGGTGGGATCTCGGTCGTCCTCGGCCCGTCGGGCACGGGCAAGAGCGTGCTCCTGCAGCACATCATCGGCCTGATGCGCCCTGACCGGGGCGACGTCCTGATCCGCGGCCGCTCCCTGGCGTCGATGAGCCGCTCGGACATCCTCGGCCTGCGACGCGAGATCGGCGTCATGTTCCAGGACGGGGCGCTCTTCAGCGCCTCGACCGTGTACGACAACGTCGCCTTCCCGCTGCGGGAGCACACCGACCTCGAGGACGCGCAGATCGATCACGTCGTGCGCGCGCGCCTGGCCGACGTCGGGCTCCAGGACGCGACCGACCGCTTCCCCGGGCAGCTCTCGGGTGGGATGCGCAAGCGCGCGGGGCTGGCACGAGCGCTCGCGCTGGATCCGAGCATCGTGCTCTGCGACGAGCCCGACTCAGGGCTGGATCCCGTTCGCACCGCGCTTCTGGCCGACCTGCTCGTCGAGCAGCACGCCAACGTCGGCGGCACGATGATCGTCGTCACGCACAACATCGCGCTGGCGCGGCACGTGGCCGATCACATCACCGTTCTGTGGCAGGGGCAGGTGCGCCAGTCGGGCATGGCGCACGAGATCTTCGAATCGGACGACCCGTTCGTCCGTCAGTTCCTCTCGGGCGACAGCGTCGGGCCGCTGTCGATGGGCTGAGGCCGCGCGCCTTGCGCCAGAGGACGACGACGATGTCCGCCATCGACAAGACACCGCGTTCGAGTCCGCGACCCTCCCTGGCGCAGGCCGCGACCGAGACGAAGGCGTTCGCATCGCTCCGGACCGCGGGGGACATCGGCGGGCTCGGCGTCCGCTCGATCGCCACGGCGTTCAAGCCTCCGTACAGCTGGGTGCAGACCACGATCGAGGAGAGCAACCTGCTCTTCCGGCGGTGTGTCGTTCCCATCGCGGTCTGCATGTTCGCCTGGACCATCGGCTACGCGTTCATCCTCCTGACCGGGTTCGTCGAGCTCCTGGGCGCCGAGGACCGCATGCCCGGCGGGCTCGTGCTCGGGTTCACCCGCGAGCCGATCGCGTGGGTCAGCGGCATGGTCTTCGCCGGTGCGGCGGGCGCGGCGATCACCGCCGACATGGCCGCGCGCAAGAACCGCGAGGAGCTCGACGCGCTGAGCGTGCTCGGCGTCAACCACATCCGCACGCTGATCATCCCGCGCATCGTCGCCTCGATGATCGCCTGCCTGGAGATCGGGCTGATCGCCAGCTTCGTCACCGTGGTCACCGTCTACGTGCTGGGCCCGACGTACGCCGACATCTCGGCCGCCCTCGTCTTCAAGGGCATCACGCAGAGCCTGCTGACCACTGACGTTCTCGCGCTGATGTTCAAGTTCGTGCTCTTCGGCGGGTTCGTCGGGCTCGTCAGCTCGGCGAAGGGCCTGGCAGCCAAGGGCGGCACCGAGGGCGTCGGGCGTGCCGTCAACGAGGCCGTGGTCCTGACGTTCGCGGGGGTCTGGGTCATCAACAGCCTCGTGAACCTGACCTACCTGACCGTGTTCCCCCAGCTCGCGGACTTCAAGGGCTGATCGACGTGGCGGCCAACGCACTCCCGTCGAGCGGGGCGCCGGCGCCCGCGTCGGGTCCCGACGTGGACGCCGACACGGTCACCAAGCGCCACCCGGTGGCCGCCGGCATCGACGAGTTCGGTGATCTCGCGCGCTTCTCCGTGCGGGCGATCGTCGCCCTCCCGGGCAGCCTCCGCTACTTCTCCGAGGCCCTGCGGCAGCTCGCCATCATGCTGCCCGGGACGCTCACGCTCCTCATCGGGCTCGAGTTCATCATGGGCCTGTCCGGAGCGAACTTCACCTACTTCCTGCTCAAGGCCCTGGGCGCGTCGGACTTCACCGGCATCGGCGGAAGCCTGACGCAGCGCACCGCGTGCGTATCGATGTTCGGCTACGTCTTCGTGTCCAAGGTGTGCGGCGGCTTCGTCGCGGAGATCGGATCGATGCAGATCAACCAGGAGGTCGACGCGTTCGAGTCCACCGGGGTGGACCCGATGAAGTACGTCGTCGGCACGCGGATCATCGCCGCGCTCCTGTTCGTTCCGATCTCGCTGTTCTTCACGCTGTTCGGGTTCTGGGCCGGGTACTACGTCACCGCGGTGGGCATCCTCGACGGCGTCGACGGTACGGGGCTGAACCAGTTCTTCTTCGGCACCCAGGGCATGAGCGACGTCGCGTACGTCGGAGCCTCGAACATCCTGATGGTGCTTGCGACCGTCTTCGCGGCGTGCTTCTACGGCATGCGCGCTCGCGGAGGCCCCGCCGCCGTGGGGGACGCCGTCGCCCGGGCCGTCCTCGTGAACCTGGTCGCGATCTCCATCGCCGGCCTGGTCATCGTGACGCTCTGGTACGGCGGCAACTTCGGACTGCCGATCGGAGGCTGAGACGTGACCGTTCGACAGACCGCCCCTCTCGCTGCCCTCGTGGTCACGGCAGCGGTCATCGTCGCGATCATCTCCGGCGGCTCCGGGGAGGGGCATCGCATCACGCTGAAAACGACAGACGCGACCGGCGTGCTCGCCGGCCAGGACGTGCGTCTCGCCGGGAGCAAGGTGGGGAGGGTCACGGCCGTCGAGGCGATCGAGGACGGGCGCGCCGCGCGTATCGAGCTCCGCCTGGACGACGTCGCCTGGCCCGTGCGCACGGGCAGCAGGTTCACGGTGCGCTGGGGTGGGACCGTCTCGTACCTCAAGCGGTACATCGCCCTCAGGCCCGGCCCCGCGAGTGCTCCGGCCATTCGCGACGGGTCGGCGCTGCCCGCCTCGGCCCTCGTCACGCCCGTCGACTTCGACGCGCTGATCAATCAGTTCGGACCGCGCGTCCGCGGTTCCATCAGCGCCTTCCTCGATCGTGGCGGAGCGACCCTGCTCCGGAGCTCGCCCGACGTGCGACGGGTGCTCGATCGCACCCCCGGGGCGCTGATGCAGTCCAGTGCCCTCCTACGGGAGGTGGTGACGTCGCAGTCCGACCTGCGGGCGCTGCTCACGAGCACCGGGCGCGTCGTCACAGCCCTCGAGACCGCGGATCCGAGCATCGATCAGGCCGTCCACGGCGCTGCCCGGACGTTCGCGGCCACCGCCCGCCGGACGGACGAGATCCGCCGCACGCTGGTCGCGGCGCCCCGCACGCTGTCGAAGGCCCGCGCAACCCTCGGGCGCGCCGACAGGACCCTGGATCTCGCCCGCTCGGCGACGGCGCGGATCGCCCCGGGCGTCGAGCAGCTGCAGCGGACGGTGGCGCCGGTCAACCAGCTTCTGCGGCAGGTCGTCCGCGTCGGCCCGGACGCCCGCTCGACCCTCGTCACCGCGCGCCGCTCCGCGCCCGCCGTGACCCGGCTCCTCGAGCGGACGGGTGAGCTCCTGCCCACGATCGACTCGGTCGTCACCCAGGCCAACGCCCAGCTGCGCTGCATCAGGCCCTACACGCCGGAGCTCGCCTCGATGGGCACCAACTGGTCGGGCTTCATCTCCGCGGTCGACGACCGTGACTACTATGCGCGGGTCGCTCCGGCCGCGCTGACCTTCGCGCCGACGAACGCGGAGAGCAAGAGCGTGGGCGAGGTCGTCCGCGACTTCCCCGGCGTGACCGTCGGCTTCCCCCGTCCTCCCGGAACGGTCGCCGGACAGCCGTGGTTCCTGCCCGAGTGCGGCGCCGGCCGAGATGCTCTCGATCCGTTCAAGGACGCCGAGGCCCGAGTCCGGAGCAAGCCATGACCGTTCACAAGGTCGCTCTCGGCGGGCTCGTGGGCCTGGTCGTCCTCCTGGGCCTGACCCTCGGCGGAGGGTGCGGACGGAGCGCGGACTACACGGTTCGTCTCGAGATGGACGACGCGCTGGGACTGCGCAACGGATCGAAGGTCGTGGTCGGCGGCATCGACGTGGGGCGGGTGTCCCTCGAACTCGGACGCGGCGACACCGTGGAAGCCGAGGTGACCATCGACGAGGAGTACGCGCCGATCGGGAAGGACGCGACCGCGAACATCAAGTCGGTCAACCTCCTCGGGCAGAAGAGCCTCGAGCTCGTCCCGGGCGACAGTGCGCGTGATCCGGCGCCGTCGGGCTTCACCCTCAAGGCCGCCCGCGTCACTCCGTCGACGGACCTCGACCAGGTCCTCGACGTCCTCGACAGCGATACGCGCGATCGGCTCACCATCCTGCTCAACGAGGCCGGCCAGGCGGTCACCGGTCGCAGGACGGACATCGCGAGCGTCCTCCGGAGCTTCCCGACCGGGCTGCAACAGGGGCGGGACCTCCTGGCTCGCGTCGACGCCGACCACGGTCGCCTCGCGGACCTCGTGCGGAAGTCCGATCGCTTCGTCGCGACGGTGACCCGCGACCGGGAGGCGCTGACGCGGATGCTCGACACCTTCGGCGGCGCGGCGGAGACGGCGGCCACGCGTCGCTCGCAGCTGCGAGCGACGCTGCGCCGACTGCCCGGCACGCTCGTGACCGCGCAGGCGTTCTTGGACGATCTCCGCACGACGAGCGTTCCGCTCGGTAGCGCCTCGCGTCAGCTCCGGGAGGTCGCCGGGCCGCTGGACGACACCCTCTCCGAGGTCGCGGGCTTCACCGACGACGCGACGCCGACACTGCGGCTGGCCTCGAAGGCCGCGCCGTCGCTGACCCGCCTGGCCGTGGGTGCGACGCCGGTCGTCCAGAGGCTGGCCCCGACCCTTCGTCGGCTGGCCGCCTTCAGCTCCGACCTCGCGCCGGTGACGGCGATGCTCGACAAGAGCGCGAACAACCTGATCGGAACGGCCGTCAACTGGGCGCACGCGATCCAGGGCCGTGACAGCCTCTCGCACGTCTTCAGGGCCGAGGTGGCGATCTCTCCCCACACGCTGCAGCAGGCGGTCGACTACTACCTGGCCTCGATTCGCCCCGCCCGCACCGAGAAGGCCCGCAAGCCCGCTCGGACCAAGCGGCCGTCGGTGGCGGTGCCGAAGCCCACGGTCCCCGCACCGGTCAAGAAGGCGACCGACCCCGTGACCACGGCCACGGATCGGGTGACCGAGACCCTGGAGCAGGCCGTCCGTGACGCGATCGGCGGCGGCGACAAGGGCACCGAATCGCTCCTCGACTTCCTCTTCAAGCCATGAGCGCGCTCCGCCGCAACCTCCGACGCTCCCCGCGCAGGGACACCGAGTCGGTGCCGCGCACGCTCGCGAAGTCGCTTGCGACGATCGCGTTCGTCGGGGCGGTCCTCTACGTCGGCCTGACGTCGTACAACGGCGTGCCCGGCCGCCAGTACGGCACCGTCTACGCGGAGGTCCCCGGCGTCGGCAACCTCATCCGGCACGATCCGGTCCGGATCGCGGGCGTCCGTGTCGGGCAGGTCGAGCAGATCGGGCTGACCGAGCGCGGACGCCCACGGATCCGGCTGCAGATCGAGCCGAACACGGACATCCCTTCCGACACCGGCGTCGCAGTCCGGGCCAACGGCCTGCTCGGCGCGCGCTACGTGCAGCTGGTCCCGGGTACGAGCGCGACGCCCCTCGCCGACGGCGGGACGATCACTGCCGACCGCGACGCGCTCAGCTTCGGGATCGCCGATGCCCTCGACACGTTCGACGCGAAGACGCGGACGCGGCTGGGCGACACCCTCGACGGCCTGGGCGAGGGCCTGCTCGGGCAGGGCGAGAACCTCAACGACTCGTTGCGGGTGCTGGCCCCAGCCGTCCCCCGCTTCAGCTCGGTGATGCGCGCCATCACGGCCCGGCCCGGCTCGGCGGAGCGGCTCCTGCCGTCGCTCGACGGACTGATGACGCCCCTGGACGACAACCGCGAGCAGATCGGCTCGTTCTTCGATCCGGCGGACCGCGCCGTCGCCCCGTTCGTCCGCGAGCGGGCGGCGCTTCGCGCCGCCCTGGCGGAGGCCCCCTCCAGCCTCGGCGCGGCGCAGACAGGGCTCCGGCGAGGGCAGCGGCTGCTGCTGGCCGCGCGTAGGCTGTCGCGGTCGGTCGACGCCGTCTTCCCGTCGCTGACGCCGGGCCTGCGCGCGACCGGGAGCCTGCTGCGCGACTCTCCGCCCTCGCTCACCCGCGCTCGCGGTCTGCTGACCGACGCCGTTCCGACGGTTCCGGCGGCGCTGCGCATCACCCGCGCGCTCAAGCCGGTTCTCCCGCGTCTCGACGGGGGCCTGGCCGACGCGATCCCGATGCTGCAGTACATCGGTCCGCGCGCCTGCGACATCGAGAACTTCGGGGTGACGATGCGCAGCATGACCGGTTTCGGCGGCGAGGGGACCGGACCGCTCGGACCGCTCATGCAGTTCCGCGCCCAGGTGATCTTCGCTCCCGAGACGCTCGCTCCGCTTGGCACCGTCGTCAAGCCGAGGAAGGACCAGTACGCCGCCCCGTGCCGCTACCTCTCGAAGCCGTATCCGTCCGTCAGCGGGGGTGCACGATGAGGCGTCCGGCGCTCACCGATCGCGTCATCGGCGTCGCGCTCGCCGTCGCGATCCTGCTGTTCCTGGTCGGGGTCGTGACCGGCTCGCTCCGATCGCTGTTCGCCGGCGGGGGCGACCGGGTGGTTCGTGCCCAGTTCACCGACACCCGGCAGCTCAAGGAGGGCGGGCCGGTCCGGATCAGCGGTGTGGACGTCGGCAAGGTCAAGGACGTCGAGCTGGCCGCGGACCGTCGCTCGAGCGTCGTCACGATGGAGATCGACGGCGAGAAGGCGGGTCCGCTGTATCGCGACGCCGGCGCCCGGATCCGGTTCCGGACGCTTCTCGGCGGCTCGTTCTACGTCGATCTCAGCCGCGGCATGGAGACCGGGGAGCCTCTCGGCTCCGAGACCATCCCGACCCGCCGCACCGGCAGCCAGGTCGAGCTCGACGATCTCACGACGTTGCTGAAGGGCGACGTACGTCGGGGACTGCACGCCATCCCGGCGGAGCTCGCGGCCGCGCTGCGCCGGCCGGAGCTTCCGGCGGCGGCGCTGCGGGCGACCGCGCGGCAATCGCCATCCCTGGAGGCGGGACTCGAGGCGTTGCGGGGAACGCGCCCCGGCAGTGACGTGCCCGCGCTCGTGCGGCAGACCTCGCGTACGGTCCGGGCGTTGGATGCCCCGGCACAGCGGCTCCGGCAGCTCGTCTCCGGCGCGGCCACCCTGGTCCGGACGACCGCGGCGCGGGACGCCGAGATCGACCGCCTGCTGGCCGACGCGCCGGGCGTCCTCCGTCGCACGGACCGGACCGTCGATCGCCTCGACGTGACCCTGCGCGCCGCCGACCCGGTCCTCGCCGACGTCGTCGAAGCCGCGCCGGCCGTCGCGCCGACGGTGGCGAAGCTTCGCGCGCTGGTCGCCCCGGCCAACGCCTTGCTCGCAGACGCACTGCCGCTGGTGCGCCGCCTCAAGCCCGCCGTCGAGGACCTCGCCAGCGCCGCGCGTCGAGGCACGCCGCTGCTGGACGCGATCGAGCCGCCGCTGAGGACGCTGGAGCGGACCGTGCTGCCCTACACCGGCACCGTCGATCCCGACAGCGGGCACACGCCCGCGCAGATGGTGGGCCCGGGGATCTCCGGTCTCGCGTCGATCGGGTCGTACCTCGACAACAACGGCCGCCTCGTGCGGTTCCCCGTCTCCGGTGGCAACTCGAGCTTCTACCTGCCGTGTCAGGCGTACCTCAACAACCCGGACGCGGCGGAGATGCTCGCGTGCCGGGCCCTGAAGAAGAGCGTCACCTCGCTGTTCGGCTGGACCGAGAGGAAGCACCCATGAGCGGCCAGGCACAGGACTCCGACCTCGTCGACGTCCGTGACCGCGTCGGGGCGGGCAACCGGCGCGCGCGGATCTCACGCCAGCTCCGGAGATCGATCAGCCCCGCGGGTATCGCCCTTCTGGCGACCATCGGCAGCCTGGCCTGCGGAGCGTTCCTCGTCCTGAGGATCGACCGGACTGCCCTCGTGAGCTCTCAGCGGGTCTCCTTCGCCGTTCGCAACGCCGCCGGAGTCGTCCCGCGGGTCGACGAGGTGCGGTTCCGCGGGATCCCCGCCGGCAAGATCGAATCCGTCGAGCTTCGCGGGACCCAACCGGTCGTGACCGTGCTGCTGGAAGGCAAGTACGGCACCGTGTACCGCGACGCGAGGGCCGCGCTCCGGCCCAACACGCCCCTGCAGGACATGTACCTGAACATCGTCGACCGCGGCACACCCGGGGCCGGACGGGCGTCCGAGAAGTCGTTCGTGCCCGAGACGCGGACCGACACGTCGGTCAGCATCAGTTCCGTCCTCGACGTCTTCGCCGGGGACGAGCGGGCGCGCCTGGCTCACCTGCTCGACGACTTCGGCAACGGCATGGCCGACGGCGGTGCGCGGCTGCGCACCGCCTTCGCCGAACTCGTGCCGTTCGTCACGGTGGCCGGCAGGATCACCGCTCAGCTCGAGGCGAACGCTGCGATGACGAAGCGGCTGGTCCACAACACCAGCGTCCTCACGGGCGCGCTCGGTGACCGCGAGACGTCGCTGCGACGCCTCGTCGACGAGGGCGCCGCGACCCTGACGACGCTGCAGAACGGATCGCGCGACCTGGATCGCGTCCTGGTCGAGCTACCCAGGACGCTCGCCGCCGCCGACCGGTCGTTCGCCGCCGTCCGCGGCGTGCTGCCCGATGTCGATGGCGCGCTCACGGCGCTGGCCCCGGGCACAGCCCGCCTCCGGCCCGCGCTGACCGACGTGCGGCGCCTGCTCGACGCCGCCACGCCCGCGGTGCGGGACCTGCGCACGCCGGTGCGGCGCCTCGTGCCACTGGCCCGATCGCTCAGCCCGGCCGCCGAGGCCCTGGACGTCTCGGTCGCCCGCCTGCTGCCACAGGTGCCGCCGATCAAGAAGACGGTGGACGTCGTCGCGGGGTGCCTGCCCGAGCTCAACGGCTTCTTCAAGTGGGACGCGTCGATGGCGAAGTTCGGAGACGCGCTGGGACCCGTTCCGCGCGGCAACGCGGTCGCCGGCGCGCAGAGCGCGGGCGCCAGCAACCCCTACGAAGGCCCGAAGAAGGTCTGCGCTCCTGGTCCGACCATCGCGGGGCGCCCCGCCGAGGAGAAGGACAAGGAATGAGCCAGGCAATGACCCCCAAACGCCGCGCGGACCTACGTCAGCGAGGCTTCTTCGGCGCGGTGGCCCTGGCGGTCGCGCTCTACGTCCTCTGGCTGATGGTCATGTCCGGCGGAGTCGCAAAGCCCGGAACCGGGTACGAGATCTCCGCGGTGCTGCCGACCGCCGGGGCTCAGCTGGTCTCCGGAGCACGCGTCACGATGGCCGGGGTCGAGGTCGGCTCGGTCTCGGGTGTCGAGCGCCGTGGTAGCGGAGCCGTGGTGAGGTTGCGACTCACGGACGCCGCGGTGGTCCCGCTGCCCGCCACGACCCGTGCGCAACTGCGCTCGCGCACACCGCTGGGCGAGAACTACATCTCCTTGCTGCCCGGGCGAGGGGGACCGACGCTGGCCGAAGGGGCGGTGATCCCGCTCGCTCAGGCGGTCGACTCCGTCGACGTCGACGAGGTGCTGTCCGTCCTGCGCGGTCCGGCCCGTGCGCGTGCCCGCCAGCTGATCCGCGGCGTCGGGTCCGCCGTCGATGGCCGCGGTCGCAAGCTCAACGCCCTGGTCGGGTCTGCCAGCGGCACCGTCGACTCCGGCGCCGTGCTGGTCGACACCCTCTACGGGCAGCGCGAGCAGGTCAGCCGGCTGGTCGACCAGCTCGGTGCGGTCGCGACCCGACTCGGTGAGCGCGACCAGGACATCCGCACGATCGCCCGACGGGGCACGCAGACCTTCCGCGCGATCGCGGCCCAGGACGACGACCTCCGCACACTCGCGCGGGAGCTGCCCTCGACGCTCGCCCAGATACGACGGACGACGGGCAAGCTCGGCGCGACGAGCGACGTCGCCGCTCCGGTGCTCGGTCGCCTTGCGAGCACGATCACGGCGGCGAAGCCGGCCGTGCGCTCCCTGCGGCCCGGGGCCACGCACCTGCGACGAGTCGTCGACGAGCTCGGCGCTGCGACCCCGAGGCTGCGGGCGACGCTCGGCGCCCTGCGACGTGTCTCCGGACCGGTGGCGAAGACGCTGCCCGGCGCGGAGAAGGCGCTGTGCGAGGTCAACCCGATCCTGCGCTACACCAAGCCCTACGTCGCGGATCTCGTCGGCGTCCTCACCGGCCTGAGCTCTGCGTCGAACGCCTACGACGCCGTCGGGCACACGATCCGGCTGGCGGCCACCATCAACGAGACCGCTCTGGTCGGGCTGCCGGACGACCTCAACGTCGCCGCGAACACGTTGCTCCACAGCGGCCTGCTCTCCAAGAGCAACGGCGCCACGTTCATCCCGTTCCCGGGCCCCAAGGAGGGGCATCGCACCGCCGAGGACTACCCACGCGTCTCGGGACCGGGCGAGGTCCGGACCAAGGCCAACTACACGTACCCGCGGATCACCGCCGACTGCTGAGAGAGACAGGCATGCATCAGAACGGACAAGAGTCCCCGGACGTCATCATCATCGGAGCGGGGCACAACGGCCTCACCGCGGGCTGCTACCTCGCGCGGGACGGGCTACGTGTCCTCGTCGTCGAGGCCTCGCCGACCGTCGGCGGGATGACCTCGAGCAACGCCACGCTCGAGAAGGCCCCAGGGCACGTCTTCAACGAGGGGGCGATCCAGCTGACCGGGGTCTTCCGGATGTCCGGGATCGCCGAGGACCTCCAGCTCGCGCGCTTCGGCCTTCGTGAGATCCCGGTGGATCCCGCGCACGTGCAGCTGGCGCCCGACGGGAGCTCGTTCGCGGTCTGGGAGAGCGCTGAGCGCAGTGCCGAGGAGCTGCGCAAGTTCTCGCGCAAGGACGCGCAGGCCTGGCTCGACTACTCCAACGCCATGTATCCGGTGCTCGGTCTGATGCTCGCGTACATGAAGGTCCACCCCACGCGGCCGTGGGGACGGGAGATGCTCCGCGAGCTCGTCGGCGCGGCCCGCAGGCCCGGGCGGCTCTGGAGCCTGCGCCACATGCTCACCGCATCGCACACCGAGTTCCTCGAGGAGACGTTCGAGACCGAGCTGCCCAAGGGGGCTCTCGCCGCGATGGCGGCGTTCTCGCAGATGCGCCTCGACATGACGGCCTGGGCGATGATCTACCTCGGCGTGGTGCAGCGAAAGGCCAACGCGATGCCGGTGGGGGGCACCGGAGCCCTGCCCGCGGCGCTTCACGAGTGCCTGGTGCATCACGGCGGCACGGTACGGACGTCGGCATCGGTCGAGGAGATCCTCGTCAGCGGCAACCGCGCCACGGGCGTGCGTCTCAGCTCCGGCGAGACGATCGCGGCGCGCGTCGGCGTCCTCAGCGCCTGCAACCCGACGATCACGCTCATGCGCCTGCTCCCGGAGGGCACGCTGCCCGAGCAGCTCGAGTGGCGCGCGAAGGACATCCCGATCCGCAAGACGCACGCGACGTCGCTGAAGATCAACGTCGCCCTCAGCGGCCAGTTGAAGCTCACGCGGCACGAGCGCTGGCGCGGTGACGGCCTCGATCTCCGCAAGTACCTGCTGGCCTGGCACACCCTCGAGGAGCAGGACCGTGCCTGGACGAACTGCGTGCGCGGAGAGTGGCCCGACCCGGTCCCGATCAGCTGCGTGATCGCCCCGACCGCTGTCGATCCGACCCAGGCCCCGGAGGGCTGCGACAACCTCTGGTTGTGGTCGGGCGTGATTCCCGTGACCCCTCGCGAGCCGTGGAACGACGTCCGTGACAAGATCGGCGACGACGTGTTGCGCAACTGCGCCGAGTACTACGACGGCCTGGACACGCTGGAGATCGATCGTGCCGTCCTCGGAGGGCCCGACCTCGAGGCGCGTTTCAACGCGCCCGCCGGCAACGTCTACCACGTCGATCCGCTGATCTCGCGATTCGGTCCGATGCGGCCGGCGCCAGGCCTCGGCGGGTACAAGATGCCCGTCGACGGGCTGTACCTCTCCGGGGCCGGCACCCATCCGACCGGCGGCGTCTGCGCGCTCCCGGGCAAGCTCGCGGCCCAGACCCTCCTGCGGGACCGCAGGTCGCTGGGACGCAGGACGGGCGGCCGTCCGGCGCCGCCGCGCGCCGCGCACGTGGAACCGGCCGAGGGCGTTCCCGCGTGAGCGTCACGCTGCAGCGCTGGTGCACCTGGAGCGGGCCGCTCTTCATCGGCGTCTTCTTCGGCGGGATCCTGATCGCGGGATGGCTTCCGCCGGTCTCGGCCAACCTCTCCACCGATGCGGTGGCGTCGATGTATGGCGAGAACGCCGACAGCATCCGGATGGGGGCGCTGCTGATCGGCGCGTCGAGCTTCGCGCAGGGGGTGTGGGCCGCCGTCATGAGCTGCCAGCTGCGGCGGATCGAAGGTGATCGGCCGCTGTTCACCTATATGCAGCTCGCTGGAGGCGCGGTCGGGATCTTCGTCGTGATCTTTCCCGCCTTCCTCTTCGCGGTGGCCGCCTTCACGCCCTCACGCGATCCGCAGATCACCAAGGCGTTCCACGATCTCGGGTGGCTGGCGCTGGTCGGCGTCGGATGGCCCGCGATCCTCCAGGCGCTCGCCGTCGCGGCGGCAACGCTCACCGATCGCAGCGAGCGCCCGGTGTTTCCCCGGTGGTTCGGCTGGTTCAACATCTGGACGGCGCTGGCCTTTCTTCCCGGCCCCTTCCTGATCTTCTTCCACACGGGCGCGTTCGCGTGGCACGGCGCCGCCGTCTTCTGGTTGCCGGCCACGGCGTTCGGCGTCTGGTTCGCCGTGTGGTTCGTGGTGCTGCGCCGCGCCATCGCGCAGGAGGCGCGAGACGGGACGGTCGCCGAGGGCACGACCCCGGACTCGCTGGTGACCGCGTGAGCACGCGTCGCCCACCGCTGCGCCCCGGCACCCCGGCGGTTCCCGGTGAGCCGGGCCTGTGGCTGCTCATCCTGCTGGACATGACGGTCTTCGCCGTGTTCTTCGCCGCGGCGCTCGCGATACGCGCCGACCAGTCGGAGATGTACGGTGCCGCCTCCGCTGCGCTGCATCCGGAGATCGGGGCGGCGAACACCGTGCTGCTGCTGACCGCGTCGGTGTTCGTCGCGCTGGGCACCAGGACCGCACGGGAGGGCGCCTACGTCGTGTCGGCCCGGTTCCTGACCTGGGCTCTGGCGTGCGGGCTCGCGTTCTGCGCCGGCAAGGTCTACGAGTGGGCGGAGCTGCTCGACCGGGGCCTCACGCCGTCGACCAACGACTTCTTCTCGCTCTACTACATGGTCACCGGCATGCATCTCGTCCACGTCCTCATCGGCCTGGGGGCGCTGTGCGTGATGCGAGCCTGGCTGCTGCGCGCCAACGGGCGCGAGACCTCGCTGCGGCTCGTCGACGGTGGCGGGTGCTACTGGCACATGGTCGATCTGCTGTGGCTCGTGATCTTCCCGATCCTGTACCTGCTCGGATGACCGACGATCTCGATCTCCTGCGGAGCCGTCAGAGCCTGGTCTGGGCGGTGCTGGTCCTCGCCACGATCGCGTCGCTGTACCTCGGCACCGATCACGGGCTCGACGATCGCGATGCCGGGGCCGCGGTGCTGCTGGGCGTGGCGTTCGTCAAGGTCCATCTCGTCGGCCGCCACTTCATGGAGCTGCACTCGGCGGCGCGCTGGCTGCGGCGGGTCTTCGACCTCTACGTGGGCGTGGTCGGCCTCGGTCTGATCGGCCTCGTCCTCGTCCTCTGACGCGCGAGTACGCGGACCGGAGCAGGCGGGGGTTGGAGCTCAGCCCTCGATCTCGTACGTCGCGACGATCATGCCGCGAGCAAGCGTGTGCCCGAAGAGGTTGAAGCCCATGAACGCCGGGGTGACGTCGGCGGTGATCCCGAGAGCCTCCACGTCGACCGCGTGGACGACGAACGCGTAACGGTGCGGTCCGTGGCCCGCGGGCGGCGCGGCACCGAGGTAGTGATGGCCACCGGCGTCGTTGCGCAGCGTCAGGGACCCGGACGGCATCCCGGTGCTGCCGGGGGCGCCGGCGCCGGACGGCAGCTCGGTGACGTCCGCGGGGATGTCGGCGACCGCCCAGTGCCAGAAGCCGCTGCCGGTCGGAGCGTCGGGATCGAACACCGTGACCGCGAAGCTCTTGGTCTCCTCGGGGAAGCCGCTCCAGGAGAGCTGCGGCGAGGAGTCCTCGCCACCGGCGCCGAAGATGCCCGAGACCTGGGGCATCGGGAGGCGCTCGCCGTCCGCGATGTCGGTGCTGCTCACGGTGAACGACGGCACCTGCGGGAGGTACGCGTAGGGGAGTTCGGGGCGGTTGGTGGAGGTCATGTGCCGCTTCTATCGCATCAGCGTCGCCCGCGCACGGGTTGCGGGCGGGGCCTGTGCCTCTCGTGCAGACAGTATGGGCACGAGGGGCACAGCCCACCGCACAGGTGCCTAGGCCGAGGCGCCCGCCGCGGCCGGCTGGCGGGAGCGAGAGGCGGTCTCCGGGGGGTCGGTGCTGACCGGCCACTGGAAGGCCCGCTCCGACCGCGTCATCCGGGTCGAGCGGAACGCGTCACGGCGGCGCTCACGGTGGATGTCGAAGTCGATCCTGAGCTCCTCCACGACCTCGCGGACGAGACCCCGCCGGTCCGCTCCCGGGCGGGCGGCCGCGCGAAGGAGCGCCTTGGCGCCGACGCCGAGGTGCAGCACACGGTCCGGGTTGCGGGTCCGGTTGAAGGCGTCGCTGAAGCCGGGGTCGGTCGTCGAGGCGAACTGGCGCAGCGCCTCGACGACGAGGGAGGAGCTGGGCACCGCGCGGGACTCGCGGTTGCCCCAGTGGTAGGTGCCCTGGCATTCGCGGTCGCGGCGGCGCTCTGCGCGAAGCAGGGCCTGGTCCAGCGCGCGGGGATCGTGCAGGTGCGGGGCGGCCTGCTCGCCGAGCAGGCGCCCGAACCGCACGGCATCGCGGATCCCCTGGGCGATCACCGGATCCTTGAAGTGGCCGGCGTCGCCGACGAGCGCCCATCCCGGTCCGCTGGAGGCGCGGAAGAAGGCGGGGACGTCCGGGGTGCTGCGGATCTTCGTCGCGTTCGTCGCGCCGGCCACCCGGCGGGCGAGCGACGGGTTCAGCGCGACCTTGCGCTCCCAGGTGCCCTCGGGATCGCGGCGGAACTCGCGCACCTCCTCGGCGGGCCCCATGAAGAGGACGAGCATGCGGTCGTCCGGACACGGGAACGCCATGCCGTGGGTGTCGCCCGCTCGGAACTGGCTCATCGTGTGGCCCCAGCGCGTGCCGGCCTGCGGATCGTCCATGTACCGGAAGACCAGTCCGCGTCCGTTGCGCGAGGCGCGGTACGGCTGCTCGGCGCCGAGGAGGGACGCCATCGTGGACCTGCGCCCGTCAGCACCGACGACCAGTTTGGCCCGGAGCTCCCGCTCGACACCTTCGGCGTCCGTGTAGCGGACCCCAGCGGCGCGGCCCTCGTGCCAGATGACGTCCTTGACGCTGCACCGTTCACGGACCTCCACGCCCTGGTCCCGCGCGGTCTCGACCAGCGCCATGTCGAGCTGCGTGCGGGGGACGCACAGCCCGTAGTCGATGCCGTCGACAGCGGTGAACCGCTCGCGGGCTTCGAGCTCGCCCTCGACGGTCACCACGATCTCCGGGATCTTCGGCGGGTCGAGCGCGAGGATGCGGTCGAGGGCTGCGAGGTAGGAGAGCTCAGCGACCCCGGCGGGGAAGAGCAGGTGCGTCGAGAGCGTGTCCGAGGGGAACTTCGATCGGTCCAGGGCGATGACCTTGCGACCGCCGCGCGCGAGGGCGATCGCGGTGGCGGAGCCGGCGCACCGGGCGCCGACGACGATGGCATCGCACGACTCGGTCAGGGCGGTGTTCTCGGGGCTCATGGTGATCCTCTTCCTCTCTCCAGGGGAGGGCCACGATCGCAGATCCTGGTCTATTTGTAAAGAGATTCAGAAATGAAGCCCACTCTAAATAACGCGCCGCCGCTGCGATCACGGTCCCGCCGACGGGGGCGGTGACCGGCCGATCAGCCGTCGGGCGACCAGGAGCTCGCTCACGTCCCGGAAGCTGCGCGGGTCGCGTCCGGTGACCTCGGCGATACGGGCGAGCCGGTTGTGCACGGTGTTCACGTGGCAGTGCAGCGCCGACGCCGCGGCCGTCGGGCTGAGGTTCGCCGTCGCGTAGGCCTCGAGCGTCGACGTGAGCACGCCGTGAGCGGCGAGATCCTCGCGCAGGAACCTGGCGATCTCGTCCGGCACGAGACGCGTCGCCGTCGACGTGGCGCTGAGCGTCAGGTACTCGAGCGGGTCCACGTCCCAGAGGCAGACCGCCTTCCCGGTCACAGCGGAGAACTCACGGGCCTGGAGGGCCTCCCGGTAGGCGTCGGGCACGTCGCGCTGCGAGGTGACGCGTGTGCTGGCTCCCAGGATCAGCCCGACGTCGCGGGCCACCGTGTGCGCGTGGACCTCGGCGAGGGCCTGGCTCATCGCCCCCTCGCGGTCCGTGGTGAGGGCGGCGATCGCGACGATCTCGTCGCCGCGGAGGGTGACGAGGGGATGCTCCGCGCGACCCGTGGCGCGGCCGACCGCGCGGGCGACGGCTCGCAGTTCGTGCTCGTCGCGAGGCCCCGCCGTGGCCTCCGCGGAGATGACGATGAGGGCGGGGGCGTCGAGCAGCCCGGCGTCGCGGATGGCGTCCCGCCCCGGCTGTGATTCGGGCAGGCGACCGGACAGCAGATCCTCGACCACGGCTCGCCGGACCCGCTCACCACCCAGCAGCAGGAGCTGCTCGGTCTCGAGGTAGACCGACGTGAGCTCGGTGCTCGCGAGGTTGATGTACTCGAGGATGGGCCTGACCAGGGCGAGGGCAGCTGCCTCGTCGTCGGGTGTCGCGAGATCGCGGACCGCCTCCCAGGCGACGCGCTGCCCGACGCGGAAGGCGTGGAGGAACGCCGGCAGGGGAAACCTCGCGAGCGCTCGCCGGGTCGTCGGCGCACGAAGGAACGTCAGCTCGTCCGGGCGCACGGACCGGCCCTCGCGCATGACGCGGGCCATCACCGTGAAGTTGGCGACCGCGTGCGCCCTCACCTCCGCGTGGAACGCGGGGTCGGCGACCGCGGCGTACGCCGGGATCTCGTCGGCCATCGCCTGCGCTGCCCGGCTCGCGACGTCCGGGACGTGCTGCAGGAAGGCGTCGGCGAGTCGCTGCTGCGCTGCCTGCACCGTCGCGGCGTCGCTGTCCGAGGAGCCTCGAGCACGATTTGGAGACTCCTTCATACTTGAGGCACACTACAAATACGGGCGGTGGGAGGCAACCGATGCGCGCGTGGTCCCGGGTCTCGCATCAAGGGTCGCGGATCGCCCGGCAGTAGCATCCCCACCCGGAATGGCTGCCGACACCGACAAGCGGGAGGGACGGGTCCAGCGACGCCGGACACGCACCCGCGCCGCCCTGCTCGATGCCGCCGAGCAGGCGTTCACGCGCGACGGCTACCACGGTGTGACGATGGAGAGCCTGGCCGCGGAGGCCGACGTCTCGGTCGGCTCCATCTACCAGCACTTCACGAACAAGGATGGCCTGTACCTCAAGGTGGCGGAACGGGCGACCGACCTGTTCGCCGGGTACCTGGAGCAGGCGTACGCGGCCAGCGAGTCGCCGTTGGAGCAGGTGATGGCCTGCGGGCACGCCTACCTGCTCTTCCACCTCGAACACCCCGGAGCGTTCAGGCTCATCGCCTTCGACGGGGTGGAGAGCCGCGCCCCCGCCGGCGGTGAGGCGGCGCACCGGGAGGCGACGGCCCGCACTGCCGCGGTCATCGCGCGGTTCCGCGACTGCATCGCAGCCGCCGTCGCCTCGGGGGAGGCCGGTCCGCACGTCGACCCCGAGCTCACCGCCCGTGTCCTCTTCGGGGCGTGGAACGGCATCGTCGGCCTGGGACTACGGCACGACGAGTTGCGGCAGGACGACGACGCGATCACCGCATGCGTCGAGCAGATGCGTCAGATCGTGCTCAACGGGCTCGTCGATCCCGGGTACCGGGACGTCGGCGGATCCGCCCGTGCGGCACTGCTGACGATCGAATCGCCCCAGAACGACGACGACTGACTCTTGGTCGGCCGCGAGCGCCCCGGTTGGGTGCTCAGCACAGTCCGGCACGGGGCAACATTGGTTGCCCGCACCGTTCTGTCGTAGGGGACCGCGGGCGTACGGTCGACCCATGCTGACGAAGAACGCGACGGCCCCCGCGATGCCCGCGACGCAGGCACAGGCGCAGGCGGCAACGCAGATCCCGATCTCGCTGGTCGAAACGCCGCCGACCGCGGACGCGCCGGCCTGCGTGCAGCGGACCGTGGCCTTCTTCGAGCGCCACGCGGCTGATCCGCACGTCGCGGCGCGACTGTGCCGAGCCGACAGCACCGTGCACATCCATGTCGGGGACGGGTGCGGCGTGACCCTGCGGCTGGACCGTATGCCACCCGAGGCCGAGGCAGGCATCGTCGGCAGCGCCGAGATCGAGATCGACTGCACGCCCGCGCAACTCGACGCCCACGTCGCCGGTGAGCGCACCCTCGGTCAGGAGATCATGGACCGTCAGGTCACGTACGTGGGCCCGGTGCGGAAGTTCCTCGCGATCTCACCGATCCTGCGCGGGCTCAGCCGTGGCGAGGGCGCGCGGGCGCGCTCGTGATGCAGCTCGTCGATTCCGAGACGGCACGTGAGGTCGCGCGGCCGGCCGTCATCGAGGTCCGAAACCCGGCGACCGGCCAGCTCGTCGACACCGTCCCCAACCTCGATGCCGAGCAGGTCGCCGCGGCGGTGGCACGCGGTCGAGCAGCGCAGCGGGCCTGGGCGGCGCGAGATCTCGACGCGCGGTGCGCGGTCCTGCGCAGGGCGCAGCGATGGCTGGTCGATCATGCCGACGAGGTCATCGACGTCATCGTCTCCGAGACCGGCAAGACGCGGGAGGACGCGCAGATCGGTGAGATCGCCTACGGCGCCTCGGCGCTGGGCTTCTGGGCGAAGAAGGCGCCGAAGTACCTGGCGGACGAGAAGATCCGGTCGTCGAACCGGTTCCTGCTGGGCAAGACGCTGCGGCTCAACTACCGACCCCTCGGGGTCGTGGGCGTCATCGGCCCGTGGAACTTCCCCCTGACGAACTCCTTCGGCGACTGCATCCCGGCGCTGGCCGCGGGCAACGCCGTCGTCCTCAAGCCGTCCGAGGTCACCCCCCTCACCTCGCAGCTGATGGGCCGGATGCTGGCGGAATGCGGCCTGCCGGAGGACGTCTACCAGGTGGTCACGGGCGACGGGGAGACCGGCGCCGCGCTCATCGACCACGTGGACTTCCTGCAGTTCACCGGCTCCACGAGCACCGGCAAGAAGGTGATGGCGCGAGCCGCCGAGACGATC